>DATFCH010000378.1:0-15913 GCA_035253345.1 Nitrososphaeraceae archaeon | reverse complement strand
TTTCTCCTAATACGTTCATAACATAGCCTGTTAGAAATAAACCAACAAATGCCATGTAAATTCCAATTGAAGACTCCCATTCATCTAAAATTGTACCAAGGCAGGTATAATCATCAATAAGCCAGAAAATTGCATTATAATTGCTACATTTGCCAAAATTGGTTTGTAGTGTTCTCTTATTACTTTTCTATAGCCTCTAAAAGTTTTTTCAACAACTGCAATACGAATTGCTTCTGCAAGATATTCTTGTGATACTGTACCAATAATTTGCTCTTTATTTGTAATATCAGTAACGAGAAGATGTTTAATTTTATTAGTTCGCATTACTTGTATAGCTTTCCTCACTGTTGATGAACTGGGCAATGTTATTATCTGAGATGTCATTATAGATGTGAGAAATACTAAATCAGAATCTTCTCCTTTCATAACAACTTTTTCTAAAATATCACTAGCGGTTACAATTCCTATGTATATTTTATCATCACTACAACTTTTTGATGACTGTGAGGTAACTAGAATAATCTCGACATTTTTAAGCTGTAATAATTTAACTGCTTCAGCAACAGATGTATTTTCATCAGCAGTTACAAATTGAGAATGAATATAGGATGATAGTGGACGTTCTAATGGTTCAACCATTAACAATCATCGTTTATATTTTAATTTAACATCTTTTAATTATCATTAAATATTTGGTTAAGATCTCACAAAATTGTCAGTCTTATTCTTTTACAATAAAATTGATTTTTTTTGGATTTATATCAACCCAATATTTTTTAAATTATTGTATTTTGATTAATTTACCTGGACATATATAGAATTTCATTATCTCACTCGCTGAATTATTAATTGATTAAACTACAACAAAATAACAAAATATGCTAAAAAATACCAAATTAATCTTTTTTAAGGCTTTAAATACACATTGATCAACTTAATTTTTGTGACAAAAGTACAGCATTATCTAGGACTTAATACTAACCTAGATAAATTCTATTCCGGTATAAAGCAAGAATGACAAGACCAAAGGATATCGAAATTGTGTTAAAGTATAATGATATCCTCAATTCTATCCCTTTACGTAGCATTATAGCTGTAAATAAATCTCCGAAAGTATGGGCTGGATCTTTAGGTGAGATTCATGTCTCTCTTACAGGTGACTCAAATGATTATGCAGTAGAGGTTGCATCTGGAGCATGGTTTGGAAGCCTTGTCTGGACCGAAGCAGTAGGACTAGTCATTTGAGGATCTATTTGGACTTGCAGCTGGAGCTACGGTAGGAGGAATAATGGCATATGAATTTGAAAAGCATATGTGGAACAAGATCTTGGAAGTCGTTAAAAAAGAAAGTGAGGCTCAACCTACTATCGATTTCGTTGATCATTATTATCACAGCAGTTGATAATTCTTCATAACACCTACTAGTAAAAACTCATACAATCTTCAACCTATTGCAGCTTGATTAGTGATTCCTATTAATATTATTGTCATTATTTATATATACGTGTATTTGATTAAGATAAATAATAAAAGTATTAAAAATTTACATGTATATATAGACAGGATATCGGCTAAAATAATGCAAATACCTATGGCAGTTATTTATTTAAGTTATTATTACCACTATAATAGTTTATACTTTTATTATAATTTAATCAATTTATATCATATAGCTTCTTTGTAATTAAAATTCCTTTTTTGTGGTCTATTATTGATTTGGGATATTCATCTACTACTGAAGATGAATAAGTTTTGTCAATTACTTTATCAACATTATACCATTCATGTATTATATTCTTAGAAAATTCTTTCAACTCTGGAATCCATTTTTTAATATAAATACATTCGGGATCAAACTTTTTTTGTTGTAGCCATGGATTAAAAATTCTAAAATAAGGTTGAGAATCACAACCAGTTGATGCTGTCCACTGCCAATTACCATTATTAATCGATGGGTCATAGTCAATAAGTTTTAATGCAAAATATCTTTCTCCATATCTCCAATCAATATGTAAATCTTTGGTCAAGAATGAAGATGTTATCAATCTTAGTCTATTATGCATGAAACCTGTCTCATTAAGTTGTCTCATTCCAGCATCAACAATTGGAAAACCTGTTTTTCCGTTGCACCAAGAATCAAATTTCAGCGGATCATTTTCCCATTTTATACTATTATCTCTATATTTTTCTTTAAAAGAATTTGTAAATACATAGGGAAAATGAAATCCTATGTATACAAAAAAATCTCTCCAATACAATTGTCTTAACAAAGGATGATAATCTCCTAGTTCTTTTTGTATTGCAGAATATGCTTCTCGAATAGAATATAATCCAAATTTAAGATAAGGAGACAAACAACTTGACGTATTGTCCAATAGATTTTTTTTATTGTTATTGTCATTTTTTTTAAATTTTATTTTCAATTCTGATACTAATTCTAGACATTTATCCCTTCTACCTAATAGTTGTAATCCGAAGTCATTCGCGTAAGAACTTTGGTCAGATAAAATTTCCTGAAAGAATATATCGACGTTATCAATTCGTTTAGTTACAGAAAGATCCGTTAATGTTTTGTTATCAAAACTGACAATATTATCTTTATATTTTTCAATATTGAAGAAGTTTTCTTTTCTCCGTGGTTTTTCTAATGCCTTATTATAATATTGGGAAAATACTTTGAAAGGATTATTAGCCGAATTCAATATTTCCTCTGGTTCATTGATAAGAACATCAGGACATTCAATAAATTCAATATTCTCAGATTTACAAAGTCTATTAATTGACTTATCCCGTGTTATACCGTAAGGAGCATAATCTCTATTTACAAAAATGGCTTCTATTTCCTTATTTTTTTGTATTATTTTCTTAATTACTAATTCAGGTTTTCCAGATATTAGATTAAGCTTTTGTGATAAATCTAAATTATCATTCTTATCATTATTAGAGGTCTTTTTTTTAGTCTCTAATTTTTGAAATTGTTTTTGAAGGTCAATTAACGATTCTTTCAAGAATCTTAATAGATGAATTCTTTTCTGCTTTTGTTTTAAAAGAAATTTAGTATTTAACGGTAATGAAAAAGAAGAATACAATGAATTGGCAGATAAAATGTTACTATCCAAAATAAAAAAACAATAAACTGAATCTGATGAATATAAAGCATTTATCAATCCAGTATTATCTTCTAACCTTAAATCTCTTCTAAAAATAAAAATACTTTCCTTATATGTCTGTCTTTTTCTGCCTTGTTCAACCATAACTACAACGATATTTAAATAATAATAACCATTTAAGAAATATTTAGTTCTAGTGCCTAAATTCTTCTTTAGCTTATTCAATAAATTATTTAAACAACTATTAAAAGAAGTCTTAAACAATGAGATATGGTTTAATTTAGAGATGAACACCAAGATAAAAGGATTGCTCCATTCGTATACGCTGATGAAAATTGAAATTAAGCTTATTGTGTTATTGAATTGAACTAAAAGATTTTGTAATATATACGAGACGGTTATGGTGTGAGTTAGCGCTATTGGAATTTATTAAATTCATGTTTTTATATAATAAAATTCATTTAGGCTAGATGATCAAATTAGAAAATTCCTCTAAGTACATAATATTATATTCTACATTGTCAAGATTTTTGTCCGTTAATATTTATTCTAATTAAACCATATTAAATCATAATCTTAAAAGTAAATAGAGACAATATTCTTTATTATATTTATCAAATTATGATTTATTTTGAATATATACTTTGGTAAAGAATCGTATATGTACGACATTAATAATCAACAGAAAAAATTAGGGTATTAATAACTGGTGCAACAGGATTTATAGGTAATAGAATCGTCAAGAGGCTCTTAGCAAATGAGTAATACAAAGTTAGATATATGACAAGAAACCCTGATCCGATTTTTGATATTTTTAACATAAGTGGCGATATCATAGAAATTGTAAAGGCTGATGCATCAAATTATTTTGAACTAGTAGAAGCTCTAAAAGAAGTAAATGTTATTTTTTACCTTATTCATTCTTGGAGGGTTCATCAAAAAAGGAAAGAATTCTCAAAAAAGAGATAGAATTGCTGCTGAAAACTTTGCTAAGGCTGAATCTAAAACAAATATAAAAAAAATAATTTACCTATGACGAGAATGAATCAAAGAATATGTTCATAAATACTTTATAAAAACTATAAAATAAATAGTTTTTTATTATTAAGGTAGTACTGAAAAAATCTTTCAATATGCATCAGATAAAATTCACCATATATTCTGACCATAGACAATAAAGAAAAAAAGATAGAATGAAAGACACATATTTCCTATTTCTTCTTCCTTAGCAATGTCCTATTCATGGTCTAGCAGTTTATGTAGACTTTGGATACATATCTTTTGTTTACTTCATTGTAAACAGCCTAGTGTAATATGATTATATAACAGGTACAGATTATTAAGTATTTAATAAATTGACCTTCTGCCGTATTGTAAAACGAATCTGGAACATTAAAGAGCAGAAGGATTACTCCATTTTTGAACTCGTGAATTTCTATATATTTCATACAACTTTATAAAATAAAAATTTTATCTATTCCACTACATTTTTGATTTAGTTAATTCTTTTTTATTAATAATTCCAACTCCTCTTTCATGCAAACTAATCAATAAATTAGTAGAGTAGAAGACTACGTATTCAAATTTAGATTGATAAAGTTATCGTACTGCTAACGAATTAGGTGTATCCAAATGTTTAATTAATTTCTTTTCGCATTCAGAACCTTCAGGTGGATTCAAATCTTCTCCTATCACACAAGCATGGAACCTATCTCCAATTTGTATTGGACCAAGATCAGTATTCCTATCAAAATCAAATGTTCTTTCTATCGTATAACCGCCAATTTTATCAAATTCTTTTTGAACATCTTCAATAACTGTATATTTTATTTGTCCTTTTAACATAGTCATGATTTTAATTTTTTCTGCATTCTTTTTATCTTGCATTGGCACTATTATTTTTACTTTGACTGGTTGGTTGTCATCATTACTATCACTACTATCAGTATTTTCTTCTCTAGTATTAATCGAATTTTTAATATTCTGATATTGTTTTACATTATTCTTAGAGGGAAAGTTAGTAATAGCATACCTATCATCTTCAATAGGACCATACCTATCATCTTCAATAGGACCATAGCTATCATCTTCAATAGGACCATAGCTATCATCTTCGATATAGTCATCATCCATCGCAGCAAATGATTCCTGATGAGATGGATTGTTCAAATAATGATAAGCGGTTTTATCATAAACTAGGGATTGTGCACCAAATAAACGAGAAATAGTTATTGCATCAGAACCGGCAAGATCACCTTCATCACAATCAAAATAGGGAGGCAAAGAGTTGTAATCTTCTGTCATTTCTTCGAGATGATATGCACAAACAAAAAATTCATCTGGTTTACTAGCACTAACAAATTCATTATCTTTGTTCATTACAAATTTAACACTTAATTTCTTTTTTGTTTCGTCTATTTCATCTAAAGAAATAGTTTTAATAAAACCTTCACCATTGATAACACCTACTACTTTAAGCATGCCTACTTTTGGTATATTTTGAAGGTTAATATTAGACACAACAACTAATTTGTTTTTTTCATCAACGTTTTCTTTTTCTATTACAACTTCTGATCCTTTCTGTGCATACACAGATCCAAAATCTAGTGTCATCAAATACATAGTAATAATAAATGCCATTATAAAAAAAAGCATTCCAATAGAGTTCTTTGAATATGAGACTGACATGATATGATAAAAAGAAGATTTTAGAATATTTTAATAGAGTGTAATATTCTAAAGATATAATTTACAATATCATTTGACTATTAGTTGGGACGGAAAATTATTAGAGGACCATAGTCCTCTAGAGAAAGCTAGAACTATTAGAAGGCCATGGTTCGAATAGAACTTGAAATAGTTTTCATTATTGACTAAAGACGTTTGTCTAGTAGTAGAATCTATATAAGGTTTGGAGAACGAAGTTAATAACTAAAAGCTATAGTCTTCTATTACGGAAAATGAATTCATGACAACAGAACAACCAATAACAGAAGGCTACGGAAGTGTAATTAGATCTCTGATTATATTATGTATACTTGCAACATATTTAAAAATATTATAGTTATTCAAAAGTCTAGCCCGAAACAATGTAAAGGTCAGAAATCAGACTAAACTCGATTTAATTGTATTTCCATAGTGATCTTTTTAAAGGATCCATAATATATTACCAAAATTTATTTTAACTATT
The DNA here is from genome assembly GCA_035253345.1 of Nitrososphaeraceae archaeon. Classification (GTDB taxonomy): domain Archaea; phylum Thermoproteota; class Nitrososphaeria; order Nitrososphaerales; family Nitrososphaeraceae; genus TH1177. The sequence goes on along the minus strand of DATFCH010000378.1, from coordinate 9,613 downwards.
GTAATATGTTTACCCGATTAAATTTCGATTAAATTCTTGTATGCTTTTCCAATATTTTAATAATATTCTGTTTAGCACTTAACTACTATTGTAAATTTAAAGGTTAGAATATTCGACTAATTCTAGTCATAGCCTTCAATGCAAACAATATTAGAGAAGACAGGCTATGACTACTTTTCTATTCTAGGAACTGCTATTAGTTTGTAACAGTATCAAATATTTAAGAATAAGTGAACGATGTTAATAATTAGATAATTGTACTACAATAAAATTTTAAGGAATTGTAAAAGTGGATGTTGAAAGTTAACGTTCCTGTTTAAGACCCACTTTTAAACACCCAAATATAAAACAAAAAACAAACAAGAACAGAAATTCTAGAATTTTTTTCAAAAAATCATAGCCCTGTTATGGAAAGAAGTGCAGTAGAAACAAAAAACCAGGGCTATGGCTTCGCGATTATATTGATCAGACAACATATGTTATAGATCCTTTAATAATTGGGTTTAAAATTATTTAGTAATACCATAGTCCTCCATTGGTTTATTTATTATAAAAGCCTATGGTATGATTGGATGTCCATACTTGGCAGAATTATGGACAATATTTATTCAATATTTTTTTATATCAATTTTGAGTAACAATGTTAAACAGTGAAATATAGAGATTTTTTATCTCGTTCAACTATTGAGACTTGACTAAATAGATAATTGAATTTCAATGGAATTATCATAGCCTGACTATTATGGCTAAAGAAGTTAGATTCAGGGGATTATTATTTTCTGAATCAGGCTATGAATATGGCATAATATTTTGGTGTAACCTATAATTAATTTTCTAAAATATTTATCAACTTTGAAACTACTTCTTTTAGGACTACATATTACTTATTAGTTAGAGAATTATAATTTATCTTATTTGACGATATTAAATAAGAAGAGAATAGAATGAGAAATATCAAATCAAGCAATTATTTTCTGCAATTAGTTAGTTGTACGATATATAGCGCTGTTTTAGCTTAGATATCCAGAGAGTTCTCTTGTTTATAAAACTTTGAGATAATTTTTCTCATTGTAGTAAAATAATTTAAAATAAAAAATTAATATTTTGAAGAATTAATGTGCTTTGTGATTATGTTCATTAAGTTCTTCTACTGAACTAAAAGATTCTCCACATTGACAATCAAATTTCTTTTCTTCATTAGACTCATTTTGTGATGACATGATATTAATAATATGAAACAAATTATTTATCGATAGCAGAACTTTCTAATTAAAATTAAAACAATCTTATCTATTATGTAAAACAATAATACAATTCTTGAATAGTTGTATCTTCCATTTATCTTTTATCGTGGAATTGGAAGATGGTCGCCATGAGCAACGTCCCAGTATTGTATCAATCGCCAAATAATATCTTCGTAACTTTCGCCTTTGGTCACCATTTCATTTAGAGAATATTTTAATCGTTTTGATATTTTAATCATAGATTTCTTTTCCTCTTTTTTCACTGTACTCATTACAATATTAGTAGTAGCATCGGTATTAACGATATTAGAAAAAGTAGGGGATCTATAATTTGGCTGAGTATAAAAAACATAATTATTGAATTTCGTTTTTACTTCTTTTCTCTACTTCGTTTGGTTTTGAATTTGTAATTAAATCTTCTATGTTTTCCTCATATTCGTATATTCTTGTAATAGGAACTTGACATTTTATTCTTCTTGTTGTTGTTATAATTTCTACCTCGTCCTGCATTCTATCTTAATAAAATTTGCTGTAATTAAATCAGTTAGACAATAAAATTTGTTTTTTTGTTAATTTGAATTATATTCTTCATCTTTTTGTATTGATATGAATATCAATCGTTCTTTTTGCTTCTTTCTGACACCTACTATAGTACGAATGGATTATTCTATAGTAGACTATGGCTTGCAGGTAACGGAAAACAATAATTACTTTAAATTAAATAATATCTTATCATTACATATACTAAAAAGAAGTAATTTCAAGTCATAGCTCTGGTCATATCAATATTCCTCCTCATGAGCTATGGCTTATCGTTAACCTCGTTCTACAATTATTAAATAGTTCAATTTACAAGATAATCTACTTTAGAAACTGATCTCCAATCAATAATAGAAACTATCCGAAATTCTTATCATGCCTTAACCTTCAAAGGGTTGGATGGCTTCCCTAGAAGGTTATGGTTTCTTCTAACTAATACTATATCGTGTTAACTAACATAGTTAATCAAATTATAAATAAAAATCTAATTTAATTTCTGGTGTCTTTCAATTCTTATTCGTGTGGTCAGTCAATTATCAAGGTTTGAGAGGTCAACCAAAGCGATATGTATCTTCAAGATCATAGCCTTCTTCACATCCACTATTCTTATATATCATTAATAGCGGGCTATGATTTATCGTTAACTTCTTTCTCCAAATATTTTATATTATATTTTCTAAATTGATTTACTGTTCACTTGAATATTCATTCCTATGAAACCGAGTTCACAAAAGCACAACCATTATAACCAATACCTTCTACGGGTTCAGACTGCTTCACTGGAAGGCTATGGTTTTCTTTAATTCAATATGTAATTGATTAAATTTAATGTAGCAAATATGTATATAAAAAATGATAGTTTAATCAAGCATTATATTATTAGAATGATAAAATATTTGTTGATATGCCATCAGATCAGATTGAAAATGTATTAATACTGCAGGGAGGAGGATCTTTAGGCGCGTTTGCTTGTGGCGTTTTTAAAGCATTTGTAAAAAATAATATAAAAATAGACATTGTTGCTGGTACATCGATCGGAGGAGTTAATGCATCGATAATAGCCGGAAGTAAGGAAAATAATCCTGAAAATTCTCTCGAACAATTCTGGTTAGAACTGGCAGAGGGTAATACCAATCGTTATTTCTATCCTAGTTTCATGGACTGGTTTTTTTGTGGATTGACCTATCCATTAACTGCTGAGAGAAATTATTCTAAAAATAGCACTAAATCACAGGTTAAGTCTTTGTCAACATTCTACAAATCAGCATTTTTTGGAAATAATAAAGTATTTATTCCTCGTTGGGATCCTGTATTTGCATTAAAAGATCCAGAGTATTTTACTCCTGAAAAATGGACATATTTATATGATCATTCCCCATTAATTAAAACACTCGAAAAATATGTTGATTTTAACAAATTAAAACCTAATACTAACTCCAATAGCCGTCTGATAATAACTGCAGTTAATGTTTTGACTGCAGAACCGTTAGCTTTTGATAGCTTCAAACAACAAATTACAGCAGAACATATACTCGCTACAACAGCTTATCCTAATTATTATTTTCAATGGGTAGAGATAAAAAAAGGAGTATATGCGTGGGATGGCAGTTTGCTAAGCAATACACCATTAAGAGAAGTAATTGATGCCTCTCCAACAAATGATAAACGGATCTTTCTGGTTGAAAATTATCCAAAAAATATCGATAATTTACCTGCAAATTTATTTGAAGTAGAACACAGAACACGTGATATTTTATTTAGTGACAAGACTATGCATAATATCAAAATGTCAAAAGCTTTTACAGTGTATTTGAAGTTAATTGATGATCTCTATTTTATGCTTGAAAAAAATTTTAAATCTGAAAACCAAGAAGATATAAAACAATTTGAAACGATTCGTAAAAGATATAAAAGAATATCTGAAAATCATAGTGCTGAAATTAAGGAAACATATTATATAACAAGGAAGGAAAAGGATCCCCATCTTTACGAAAATGCAGATTTTTCTATTGAGGTAATAAAAGACTCAATAAAGGATGGAGAATTACAAGCCAATCGAGTGATCCAAAATATGACTAAAGATCACTATTAAACGCATAGGAAATTAAATCTCTAGTATTTAGTTAGGTGGTAGTAATAGCATATTGAGAATTACAAAAATTACTTGACAAATATAATCTATTTAAATGATAGTCAAAAGTCCTTCTTTTCTAAAATTTAATATATCTAATAGATAATCTTTACATTCTGTAATAATTTTTATATTCTATTAAATTTAATAAGAATTTTATTAATAGGTATAATTAGAGATGAAATCAGCAAAAATTATTGAAATTAATCAACCTCTTCAGATACAGGAAAATAAAACTCCGAAACCTAAAGGTCAGCAAGTATTGGTAAGAATCCAGTCTTCAGGAGTATGCCATAGTGATATTCATTTATGGGAGGGAGGATATGAGGGTCCTCAAGGACAATTCCTAAAAACAACGGATAGAGGTGTAAAATATCCTTTAACTCCTGGACATGAGATTGCAGGGGTAATAGATAGTCTAGGTGAACAAGCAGAAGGTTTTAAAAATGATGAAAAAGTTCTTGTGTATCCTTGGATAGGAGACGGATTTTGTCCTGCTTGTAGAGTAGGGGAAGAAAATCTTTGTGATAAACCAAGATCCATAGGAGTTTATAGAGATGGAGGTTATGCTGATTATGTTTTGGTACCGAGTTATAAATACCTGATTAAACTCGGAGATGAGATTGATACTGATACAAGTGCCCCTTTATCCTGTTCAGCACTTACCGCTTATGGAGCTGTCAAGAACGCCAATTTAACACCCAATGATAATGTAGTGATTGTTGGAACGGGAGGATTAGGATTAATGGCTATACAATTAGCTAAAGCTATAACAGGATCAAGAATAATCGCATTGGACAGGGATGACGCTAAGCTGAAAGCTGCCAAAAAAAATGGGGCTGACGATATAATAAATTCAAAAAATGAAGACGCAGTGAAAACAGTAATGGAGTTGACAGATAAAATGGGGGCTGATGCTGTAATTGATTTTGTTAATGCTTCCTCAACAGTAGAAGTTGATATGAATCTTCTTAGAAGAAGAGCAAAAGTGGTACTAGTTGGGCTTTTTGGAGGAGAATTAAAACTGAATTTAGTTTCTATGCCTACCAGATCCTACAAATTGATCGGCTCTTATACTGGAAGTATTAACGATTTGATAGAACTTGTTTCCTTGGCAAAGAGAAACATAATAAAACCAGTTATTTCAAATAGATTCAAACTTGATGAAGCTACAAAAGCATTGAGTATGTTAAAGGAAGGGAAAATTCTTGGCAGGGGTGTTATAAAACCTTGAAAAATGTCTCTGAAGTTACAACAATAAATCCTGCAACAGAAGAGATTCTCAACACATATACAGTAATGACAAAAGAAGAAGTTATTGCTATTGTTAATCAAACTAGAAGAGCATACGAAGAATGGGATGACAATATTGTCTATTTTAGAATAACAAAAGATGTTTCAAACATTATCAAGGGATAAATAAATTAGAACAACAATTATTAACCATAATTTTATTTATTAAATTGAACTAATTCAATTTTTTTCGCTAGTACCTTTATATATTATATTGTATAAAATTGGAATATGAACAATAACAATAATAATAAATCAATATATCTGGTCATTTTTTTAATTTCATTAACGTTTACAATTTCTTTTAGTATTCTATCAATAATGCCACAATTTGTTATTGTTAACGGACAGGTTGACCCATCTCAAGAAGAGATAGAACCTATCCCACCGTCCAATAATACAAATAATCAGACTAGTCCTATTGTTATTTCAAAATAACAATAGAACAATTTAACATTTCTTAAATTTATTATAACCTAGACTATTTAGTGCAGTATTTATATTCCTTATGTAAAAGCATTTCTTCAATTTCTACTCAATAAATTTACAGATATATTCAGAGTTATGATTATTATTTAGTAGTTGAAGAATTTTAAAACATCTTAGATTTCTAGCCATAAATAAATAGTAAAATTAAAGGAGTCGTTATATCCAATTTTATACCCAAGTATTTCATTAAGTTTTGAAATTAAGTTTCCATTAACTGAAACGAATCATTAAAATCTAGATAATATGATCGTAGTTAATCAAGAATCATTGCCAACAGAAAATAAATCTAAATACAGAACAACTTTAAAGTTTTTTGTATTATCGATTATTCTAGTTACATTCTTTGCAAATGCAATCTGGTAATTCAGAAAATATTTGGTTTTGGGAATTATTCTATGTAACTGATTTTATTCTGATATCAGGGGCTTTAATCAGGTATAATATATTTCATATATCTGATACTCGAAAAAATATAAAAATTGGTAAAAATCATGAATAATCACTACTTACGAAAAATTTAATTTATAGATCATATATTTATTTATGTAACTATAAATCAAACTAAATTCAAATTTATCAATCTATACTAATTCTTATTTACAAGTTTTAATGAAGAAATAACAAATTGTCAATATTGCAAATTATTCAGTCTATATCAAATGAACTATGTATATTCTATTTTTTATGATAGAACTTAAGTTTAATAAAGTTACCAATTAACTTTAATCTTATATATTATAAACATTATAAAAATTACTACAATGTTTAATGTTAGTTGTCATTCCCATGGAAAAACAATCCATTTATTATGATTAAGTATCTTTCCAACATATATTCGTCTAGTATCGTTATTAATATTGTCTTTGTATCTGCTTATGAGGAAAGCAAAATCACAATTGAACGTTCTTACAACATCAAACACTTTATAAAATGTATCTCCTGTATCGTATATTTCATCTATTATTAGATATTTCTTGTATTTCGTCAAAAATGGCATTTCCTGTTTGTATAATTTTTTGTTTCTTATTGGTATGAATTGTATAAGATTAATATCTAATTCTCGTGCCATCAGTCTAGCTGGAATAATTCCTCCATTTGTAATACTAAGAATGGCATCATACCTTTTTTTTGTTGATTTTCTTATTTTGTGTGCAAGAATTTTTGTTAGTGATTCCACTTCTATCCAACTATAATACTCTTTAAGAGAATTTTTTTCACTTAGTCGTACTCTTGATTTCAAGGTAATACACTTCTACGGATAATGATCTGAAATAGAAATATGATAACCAGTTTATTAATAATACTAATCTCGATTCTATTTCAAATATTTAATATTCATATAAAACAATGATGTTCAAGATCGAGATAAGATTTAGATACAATATTAAGATCTCATTAATACCATGCATTACCAAAAATTAATATGAACATTTGACTGTCATATAATTCTCGATGGTAGTTGTTTTAAGATTATCGCTACTATTTCGATCTATAAATAATAGAGTTTCATTTAATGGAAATTGAAATTATAATAACATATAGTCTTGTAATCAAGGAAAACATTGCTGTGTTAAGATAATCTGTAAAAAATTAGCTGATGATGTTCTAAATACAGAGATTACGTAAGCGAAAGTTTTTTTTGCCATAAAGTTTTTTTAGTTAACACAAGATCTTTAAGTAAATTATCTTTAGGTATTTTTAAAAAAAATATTTGTTTGTTAATTAACCCTTGACCTTCTAAAAAGCAGGAGATCAGTACAGAGGACAGATATATCTAAATAAAATTTTGGGTATTTGTTTCATAATATATAAAAAAGACCTACTAAGGGTTAATCACATATCTGTAGAATGTCTTCTATATGGGAAAAGAAAGTTAGGTATAAACAAAGGAAAAACAATAATGATTAGAATTAATGAAGGTTTTTTTTTGGAGGAGAACAACTATTTGATAAATATAAATTTTAATTGTTAGTTTACTTTAAAAGAGATAAAGAACAGTTAGATAGTGCAACAATGAGAATAATGCAATTAAACCTTTTTTTTTGTTTTTCTTATTTCTGTGGGTATTACAAATCCCATTCATTATATACCATTGGAAGATATCAAATGGATTGATTGGATTGATCCCCAAAATATTTTTAAATTACAGTATCCATCTTACGAATTCTGGAAAATAATAGAAGAAAATCAAAATAGCAGTAATTTATCACATAATCTTCAAGATATCTATAAAGACGTACATTATAGGGATAGCTATTATGACAAATATGATATTGCTATACTACATATAGAGAATGGCAATGCCAATGTCAAAATTACTGTTGATACAATACCTATTAAAGATATTAGTAATAGAAATGAATTTCCTGTATTCAAAGATTATTCTTCTTATCCCAATGCACTAGTAGAAAATTTTGAAGAATATGGAAAAATAAATTTTCCAAAATATCAAACAGTAGAAAAACATTCGGACAAATATTTAATAAACGAAAATAAGGCATCTGGAATTTTAGCTAGATATTCTTCATCTTTAGGCAATAGTTATGGCATGTTGACTTTATATACTACTGACAAGGACCATGATATTGTGTTAATGTATAAGTATACCGCTGAGGCCAATGCTTTTATGACTTATCTACCCGTAGCAGAAAAAATTCTGGATTCAATAAAAATATCATAATAAAATAACTTCATCATACCACCAAAATACTATTCTATCAACATAGCGGAAGACATACTTATCATCATCGTCTAGAAAACTTCTATTTTAACAATAATTATCGATATATTATTTTGAAATTTCAGTGAAAACAAAAGATACTGATATTATAATATTTATAAAAATTAATTAAAGTCTATTAGTATTCATGTATAAAAAATATTATTACTATTTATATATATAAAATTATTATGATAGATGATGAGAAATATCATATTCGGCTCAATAGCAATTATAGCCTTAATAAGCGTACTTAGTGTACAACATTTCTCGATTTTCGCTCAAGAATTGCCAACTGATCAAAAACAATTAAACGATTTAATTGCTAAAAGTCTAGACTATGTCCATAAAGGTGATATCAGCACTTCTGCTATGAATATTTTGTTGCATGGAATTAATCTTACTCAAGATGAATTCGTTTTTTTATATGATTCAACTCCGTTTGCCTCTAAAGGACATTTAGCAGCTAATTTACCATGCGATCCTAAAAATCCGAACGATGCACTTTTTGACATTCTTGTTGGACGAGCACCTGATTTGTTTGTTATGCCTCTTGGATATATAGGATCTATATCAAAACCTGGCAAGATGTGTGTATATCACGGTCAATTTGGGTTTGGCGACCCTGTAAGCGATATAGTATTACAATATGTTGGTGACGATCCAATAAAACTAGAAGGCCCTCATTCGATAGTAATCTCAACACACGAATACTATACTCCATCCACTCCATCATTCGAAATGAGTCAGCACAATATGACTGGCCAATGATATCCTTTTTTTTAATTTAATTTGCTACAATTTATTTTTTAATTTATTTAATATACATTTTTTAATTATCGTGTTTGCAATGAATAAATAAATAAGTTAACCTTAAAAAGAAGAAAGGAAAATAACATAGAAATAAATAAGCTTGCATTTACATTTTTAGTTCGCAAATATTAATTTTTAATCTAATTGAAATATGAATTTAAAATTATAATAAGTTGCTTCAGTTACCTAAGGTTATAAATATAATCGAGAATAAGATATAATTGTGGAATATGATAGATCATTTAAGACGATTTTATAATTATGTTATTAACTAGAATAATTGATTCATTTAAGCATAGCAGAGTATTATAAATACAATTCTATAGATTTTACATGGTTCTATAAACTTTAATAAAACTTTTTTTTCTAACGTTGCTTAATAAT
>DATFCH010000377.1:0-5094 GCA_035253345.1 Nitrososphaeraceae archaeon | reverse complement strand
TTTCATTTTACGTTCTACTAATAATATTCTAATAATAATTTATTATTTAAATATTTTTAACTATTTGGTTTTCCGTATCATAAATGTAAGTCTCATTTATGTGTTAAATCATATTATGGAGTTAATTGACAGAAAATCTAGGTATCACAACTTTCATTTTTAATATTTATTAAACTAAATGTGACTGGGTATTGATTTTCAAATATAATTGGTAAAAGATTTTACAATATAACATTATGAAATTGAAAATATTTATTGAAAGTATATTAAAATTTGTTAGTGCGATATTTTAGTCTGTATAAAAGTGAGTAGATGTATTATTTTCCTGAAATAAGAGTTGACTGAGATACATTAAAATTTTTATGTTAAAAGGGCTTATTATTGTTTTTTAAAATTTAATATCTACAAGAGGCATATTAGAATAAGATATTAATGTTTCCAATATCTCGTTTTATATATTATGATAATAAAAAAAAGAAAGTAGAAATAATATACATATAGTTCATTATTATGGACACAATATTTTTGAAATCATTAGAATAAATTATAATACGATAAAAATTGCAGAACATATTATTTCTGAAACATAATAAATTGGAGTATAGCAACCTGGATCTAGTAATACCTGTGTCTATAAAATTTAGCTGTCTATGTTTCCGTCTTTATAGGTATCTATTTAAATTTTAAAAAATATATTTATTCTAGCAAGTTTTTTAAAGATATAATGAAACATTTAGCTAGTATAATAGGAATTTTGATTATTCCACTCTTTTTGTTGACATCAATAACTATGGTTAACGCACAGACAGAAACCAATACTAACAATATGACAAATCCTACACCATTTTCTGTAAGTATAGGTGACTTAATTTTTGAATCAAAGTCACAGAGTGAATCAATGAAAATATCAGATATTGATAAACAACAATTTGAAATATCTTGGTCCGGTAATGGAACGGTGAATGGAAATGTTCCTGTATGGGAATCTGGAACAGTATTGACCACTTTAAAGGATGATGGTTATTGGTATGGCGAAGGCCAGGGATTGATAATAGCATTTGATAATAAAGTAGCAAAATACACATTTAGCTCAGTTGGAAAAATGGATGACGACGGAAAATTAAGAAACTTGGGATCTGTTACTTTTGATACAAACGATGCAGAAGACGGCGGCGAATTATCAGTATTGAAAAATACAATTGGAGTATTAGCAGACGAAATAGATCAGAATGGAAATGCAATTACCAAGGTCTGGAAATTAGAGAGATAACTCTATTTTTCTTAGACAGAATATGTAGATGTTACAATCCACCTCGAACTATTAATCTTTAATAATTAATTTAATTAAAAATATGGGTTCTGTTTTTTTCTCTAGATGTTACTTTTGGGTTATTGAAAATGAATGAAAATTTTAGAGGATACCTACCTACCAACTAACGTTCACGTTCACCACCACCATTAACTTTTACTTTTTTCACCAAACAATCAATAACTTTTTAAATAAACAGCTTTTACTATTATTACCAACATTATCTTAGACATAACGTACAGTGGGTGTTAATTTCTTTGCACTTTGTTAACACCCATAATTCAACATTCATATTCATCCATTTAAAACACCAGAAGGTCCAACAGACCAAATATTAAAAATACCTATTAAAATAAAGTAAAAAAAATCAATTTATTTTTTTACATAAAACTGTTTATTTCTTTATCCTATTTTTTTAAAAATAACAGAAGTATCGATATTGAATGTTATTCAATAACATCTATATCAGCAACAACCTCCTTGACTTGACTTCACTTGCGGTGGTAGCTGTGGCGGCGGTATTAATTTATATTATATGATAACACGGTAGAAATTTGTATGTATTATTGGAAAGCATAATACAACTATTTAGACGGATATTTTGTTCACATGATGATTCTTTTTCCTTTAGACTATACAATGATTTTGATTTTAGTGAATACAATAAATGCTCAAAATGCGGTAAGATACTTGGACATTTTAAAGGATTTGATGAGGATTTGAGAGGGTGAATAATTTATTGGTTATAAGATTTAATCTTCAAATCCTAATAATTAGTTGGTGGATTGGAGCAGCTATAGCATTGTTTTCATTTCTGATTCCAGTATATATTCATTATTTAATAGTAGGGATAATTGGCTGGACAATAATTCTCTCAAGCACAGTACTCATAATTTACGAAATAAAAAAGATAAAAGCAGAAGATAAAAAAACTAAAGAACAATAAAATAAAATAAAATTGAATAAAATTGAATAAAATATTAAACAAAACAAAAAAATATTATTCTTTTCCACCTTGTTCCTCTATCACCACAAGAGTAACAGTAGATGTAATGCCAGGCACTTTTCTAATTTTGTTTGTTATGGTATTATTCATAGATTCTGTATCGCTAGATCTAACCTTTACAAAAACATCATGAACTCCATACGTTCCCCTTACTTCTTTGACATCTGGCAAATTTGTTAATTCACTGATGATTTTTTCCTCAGAACCTAATGTACAATTAACTAAAATATATGCTGTCGGCATGTTTATTTAAGGTATTATTTGTTTAATATTTTAGTTTTGTTTTTTTTAATAAATTAAATAACAATAACAATAAAAGAAATTATCAATTAATTGATTAATTATAATCAGGAACGAGAAATCATAATCAGTACAAACTATTACAAATCTATATGTATTGAAACTTGCAATGTCAAGACATGCGGCTGCCCCTAAAAGGTAATGATTATTTTGTTAAACGTGTAAATGAAACAGTTGAAACAATTAATCAAGAGTTTGTCCATTTTTTAAAACCAAAATTACAAATGAAAAAAGTTGACGTAATGCTTGGGGACGGGACAATAACAAATGCAGAAACCTTTGACCCTAAAGAAATTGTAAACGAATTTAGACGAATTATAGAAAAGTTAAACAATAATTGGAGTTTTACTGATGTTTCAAATTTTAAAACAGAAGATTTGTCTAGAATGTACTTTCAAATAACATGCAACACTGATAAATTCTATATTTATGGATATTTTGGCATACAATTTCACACACTGCAGTATTACAAAGTAGACAAAGAAATTATAAAAATTCAGAAAGAATTGATAAAATTAAATGAGGATGTATCAGAATCTTTTGTATCTCTAGCAGATAAAGGAAATACAATAATAGAAGAAGAATTACGAAGACAGGGAATGGATAATCTTCCATTCGACGAGTTATTTACTAAAATATATGAAAATAGTAGTTTGATGAACAATCTTGAACAGAAAGCCTTAACATTAGAAAAAAAATTCCCCCTAATTGAAGACAGTGAAAACAAAAGAGAACAGTTGATTTCACAATTAAATGATTTGGTTATCGAACTATATCGCATAACACCTGTAAGAATGGAATATAATGGTTTAATGCAAGGAGAGGAGGGAATTGTATCATATTTTGAAATTGAAACTATCAAGAACAAAAAAACTGGAAAACGAGATCCCTATATAGATACTAAAAAGTTTAGCAGTAGTAATAAAGAAGATACTGAAACTGTAGCTACTAAATTACAGGAAATAACAAAATCATTAAAAGAATTGAATTGAATTGAATTAATTATAGTTGAATATATAAGAGAATAATTGGCTAAAAAAATTAAAGAAAAAGGATTGATTTGTTTGTTTCTTATGATACATAAAATTCGTAATAATATAAAAAATAGCAAATTATAATTACAATTGAAATATGTAATCTAATGATAATGATATGAATAATGAATTAAATTTAGAAACAAAAAATTACCTACCTACTTATGATGAAATAATTAAGGGTAGGGAATTATTAAACAAATTTATAAAAAAGACTCTTCTCTACAAATCCAATACCTTTTCCAATTTAATTGGTACAAATGTTTACCTAAAGAATGAAGCTTTTCAAAAAACCGGGTCCTTTAAGGTAAGAGGAGCTCTTTACAAGATTAAAACACTACCTGAAGAGAAGATAAAATATGGAATAATTGCCGCTTCTGCAGGAAATCATGCACAGGGAGTAGCTTATGCATCGACTATTAGAAAGGTTCCATGTACAATAGTAATGCCCATGTATGCATCTCCAGCAAAGATAGCTGCTGTAAGATCTTATAATGCACAAGTTATACTCAAAGGCAAGGACTACGATGAAGCATGGACTGCAGCTAAAGAGATAGCAGAAAAGGAAAACAAGGCAGTTATTCATGCGTTTGATGATCCAGAGGTAATAGCAGGCCAAGGTTCTATAGGATTAGAATTATTAGAAGATCTACCAGATTTAGATGAAATTTATATTCCTGTTGGAGGTGGTGGTTTAGCCGCAGGAATTGCAATTGCCGTAAAATCTAAAAAAAGAAGTGTCAAGATAATTGGAGTAGAATCTAAAGCTTTTCCAGCAATGAAAGAATCCATTGAAAAAGGATCGCTTCAATCAAAAAAAGGAGAATTCACAATTGCAGATGGAATATCAGTCAAAGCGCCTGGAAAACTAACATATGAAATAGCAAAGAGATATTTGGATGATATTGTTTTAATCGATGATAAATCCATTGTCAAAACTATGTTCTTGTTAATGGAAAGATCTAAACTAGTAATAGAACCTGCAGGTGCTGCTAGTCTTGCATATTTACTAGCTAATGGACATAAAAATAGCAATAAAAAAGTTGTATCGATTTTATCAGGAGGTAACGTAGATATGTACTTGCTAGGTCAAGTAGTGGCAAAAGGCCTTTTACAAATGAACAGATTGTTGAAAATATTTATTCAACTGACAGACAAGCCAGGAGCATTAAAGACAGTAGTAGATGGTATTTCTGCTTTACATGTAAATATCGTTGAGGTAATTCATGACAGGCTAAGCGCCAATATTGCCGCAGGGACTGCTGGTGTTTACCTTAGCTTGGAACTAGAAAATCAGAAACATTGTGATCTTTTAATTAACTTCATGAAGAAAAAAGGCATTGATTTTAAAATAGTTAATTAGATAGATAATTATCTAATTATCTAATTATTAGATACTACAACAGAGCGAATAATTGATCATTATCAATGCATAATATAAATAT
>DATFCH010000376.1:0-12323 GCA_035253345.1 Nitrososphaeraceae archaeon | reverse complement strand
CTGATTGTATTATACACGCAATAAAACAACAAAAATTTTTGTTATTTATTTTCAATGGGTGAATGAATCTATCCTGAGATAAATAATGCTAAGGCCAGTACAGTAAATTCCAGGGTAGATTTGTTTGTATTTCCCATTTGTTTGACCCTGTAGTGTTGAAAGGATCACTAATATATTTACAATTTTTTCATTTAACTATTGTCGATATTTTTAGCAGATCAAATTTAGGTAGTCTTTTACTCGATCTTGTATTTGCAATTCAAACCACTTAATGCAATTTTATTGATTCTTTTATCTATTATCTGCTGATTACCAATGTAATTAGATTGTATTTGATAATGTGATAATTAGATAAAAAGTTAGAAATGAGTAAATATTATATTCCTAAAATTAAATAAATAAATATAACTTTCGATTTAGGAACTACTTTATTTGAATTAACTATAATTTTTAAAAATATTATTGTCCAATAATTAATTATGCTAAAGATCTATTATATCATCCATAAAATGAAAATAACAAGATCAATAGGAGATGGAAAAATATTTGATTAGTAATAATAATAACATTAAAAAAGATTCCTCAAAAAATGGTGATGATCATAATGATAGAGTTATAGAAAGTGGTGATATTTTTTTCTTTTATCGTCCAAAAGTTGATTCAAATGAAGTAAAAGATATCGATGATGTACAACGATTCTATATGATTACAAGTAGAGAGACAGGCAGCAAGAACAATCACAAAAATAAAGTTAAAAACTATAGACTTTTTATGCTAGGCAGCAAGAAAATGCCAGAGATAATAGAAGGAAAATCTAGTTTAGAAGAAAGAAATTGGGCATTAAATATACTCTGTTCTTCTAATCCTGAAGAAATACATAACGAACTTTTGGCTGCAGAATACTCAACAAAAACAAGAGGAAAAAGAAGACTTGCCGCTGCACAACCAGTTGGAGAAGGAAAATATTTCATTATCATACATGACAGTCATTCAGAGTTAGCTTATCTACTAGAAATACCTACAGTTCCGGGTCCTAGCCAAGCAGAATTCGAAATAAAAAAGGAGGCAAGCTATATTGTTTCTGTAAAGAATCCTGAAATTTTTATTTCTGGTTATGAAGCATTTTCTAAAAAAGATGAAAGAAAACCAGTCTATCCAAAACACATTAGAGATAAGTTTGGAGAAAAGAAGAGATGGATAAATGTAGATGATCCAGAGATATTAGACTATGAAAATACTCAACTTTTGCTGATTGGTGCTAGAAAAAGAAACATAGAAGAAGAACTTGGTATAGAAATAGATGAAGAAAAGGAAAGCAGAAATAGTGCAGATATATTTAAAAAACTCAAAATAAAGAAGGAAGAAATTCCTTTACAACCATTTTTGAAAGGCATTTTTCCAAAAGAAGATGAAATTCCCATGGCTAGAGGTATAAAAGAAAATTCAAGTGAAAAGGCTCCTGGAGTAAAAGGAGGTCAGAAAGGAGGCAAAGTTGCAGCAGCTAAAGCTTCATCTTCAGCTGCTGTTGCAAAGATGCTTTCTGGAATCGATCTCCCTAGGAATAAAAATGAGATATTAAAATTTGTTAATAACAAGAATAAAAAGAATAAATCAACACAAGATTCGAATAAAAATGAAATATTAGAAATACTTAATGAATTACCTGAAAGGACTTATCATAAAATAACGGATATTGAGAAGGAAGTTGGAAAATTAAGATGATGAATTATTCTGAAAAATTTGTTATAATTGGATTAGATATGAGTAAGTAGGATGCCATCAAACACATCATTATCTTTTCGATTTAAATGTCAAACCTGTGGACAGAATTTTGAACAGAAATCAAGGTTATAGAGACATATATTTACATCACATCCTGAACCCATCCGTTAGCAGCAGATGTTGAAAAGTCCTATATATTATAATTTTCAAATTCTAAAGATGAAAGAATAAAATATGCTTCTTCAAGACAAAGACAAATAGTGAAAACAGAGTTAATGGATCTAATCAAAAGTTTGGCATAACGTAAGTATAGAGATTCAGCTGAAGTGACAATAGCTATTGGTGAGATCAAGGGTGGAATAAAAAGCATTAGAAGTGCAAGAGAAATCGAATTTTCAGAACCTCCAAATAAAAAGGAGGAAGGAGGGCATTAGCTTCTTCAATTTCAGCTGCTACATTAGCAAAAGCGTTATCTGAAATTGATTTACCTATATTTAAAGAAAATATAACTAAATATGTTAACAAAAAATACCTCCAAGATAAAACAAGATTTACAATCTGAAATATCAAAAGTATTTGATAAACTTCCCCAAAAAGATTATCATAACATGGCATATATAGAAAAAGAGATAAGTAAAGTCTTGTAATTGTAATTGTATTTTTATTATTATAACATTGATTAAACTTCAATAAAGAATACTACAATAATAAATACTAATCGTCGTAGCTAATGAATATCTATTATCATTATATTATCATACTTATGATTTTATTTATCCAACCAACAGTTTTTGGCCACATTTTTTAATTAGCTAGATCATTTATACAGAGACGTGGCCTTTAGGTTATTTGAAAATTTTTTTTTCTTTACTTGATATATAATCATTAATAACAAGATAAAGACTAGACTATGGTGCCTTTTTCTGCTACAAATTATAAAAACTGACATGTTATTCTATTTATATTTATTTTGGCAAAGTTTCTCATATATTTTAAGTTACTTAAAAAAGGAATTAATAGGTAAAACTATGTACCCTTATTAAAAAATTTTATAATAATACTATTATATATTAATTGTATGGTACCCAGTTGCTCCGTATGGAAATGGTTTTCTTATCTCTGAAGTTTGAACTTTTCCTTTTTTGTCTGTAGCTCTCACTACTATTTTATAATTAACTTCTCCTTCTTTTGGAAAAAATCCTGCTGTCCACAATACCCATGTATATCTAGAAAGCGGTTCCTTGATAATAGCAGTTTTCCATGTTTCACCACCATCGATACTAACTTCAACTTTTGAGATCCCTCTATCGCCTCCAAATGCTATTCCTGCAATTGGTACTCTGTCATGTGAGGGATTAGAGAACGACCGTATTTCATCCAAACCTCTGAATCTATGTCTAATAGGAGCTTGACCAGGTATAACTATGGACGAACCAGTATTATAATCAGCAATATTTGTCCATCCGTTTCTTTGCCAATATCCTTCATACACTTTATCTACTAATTCTATTTCAGTGATCCACTTCGGATTCATCATTCCATATAATCCCGGTACTATAGCTCTAAGGGGAAATCCATGTTTCGATGTTAATTGAGCTAAATTCATTTCGTATGCTAAAATTGTCTCATCTATTAGTCCTTTATCTAAAGGAATACCCACATCATAACCATCAAAACATCGAAAAACTATATATTTTACATTAGGAGAAATTTTTGCTTTTTCAAGAATGTTTTTGAGTGGTACACCCTTCCATAATGCTGTACCTGTAAGATCTCCACCTATTTTGTTACTTATACATTCTAAAGTTACAAATTCTTCAATTGAATTCATGGACCTTATTTCATCATATCTTAGTTTTAATGGATTATCCACCATTCCTTTAACCTGTAAATTCCAAGAATTTACATCTACTTCAGGAACAACAGGATTTATATCAATTCTATAGAACAAATAAGTGGGTGTTATTTCTGACCCAAGTAATGGTTCAAGTACTGGATCTTTAAATTCGGATGGTATTGATCTTTGTTGTTGCGATTTTTGTGATTGTAATAAATTAGAGATATTAGATTGGATTTGTTCTTGTTGTTCGATGTCTTGGGATGGAGAAAATAATCGATTTAATCCAACATATATTATTGGAATAGAAACAATAGAAGTAAGAATAAGACGGATAAAGTCTCTTCTATTATAATATTTCTCTTTACCATTCTTTGTTACTGTTTGGTGTTGTTGTTGTTGTGGTTGTTGTTGTAATTGATTAGGTTGCTGTTTTATTCTATCCTTTGGTTGTCTTAAAAATAGTGGAAAAATTAATCCATATAATATTTGTGATGGAATAAGAGAAAGTAAAATTAGCTGAAACGAAATTGTTTGAGATCCACTCCTAATTTGAATTATGGAAACTAATATAATAGAAATTAAAATTAAGATTACATATGTTAATGTATATGAAGTCATAAATCTCAAAAGGTATCGAGTTATATTAAATTTAGAAAATAAGTTATTTAAAATAATTCCAAAAATGCCAAATATTACTACATTAACTATTATAGAAATTATAAAAGTAGAATATTTAGCAAGAGGACCCAAAGATTCTATTGCTTGAGATTCAAACTCTCCAGGAGTTAGTGAAAATAATGTTTGTGATGCAAGCTCAGGCAGAAATAATCCACTCGCAGCTACTTTGATAATTATTGATATAGCTATAGATACAAGCCCTGCAACAATTCCTGCAGAAAAAGAAAATAAAACTGAATTTGGCCTCATTGTCACAAAAAAATATTATAGACTAAACGATTTAAGCTTTCTTTAAGATATATTTTAAAAGCTTCAATTAATTATTATTAAGTAGAAAGAAGTATTCTATACATATTTAATTTTGATTACTTCTTTTTCATCTTATCTATCATAGACATCATATCGGCCATCTCATGTTCATGTTCTTTTATATAATTACTAGTCAGATTCAATTGCATTAATGCTCCATCAATATTATTATCTTTAATATCCATAATTGCTTCCATTAAATGCATTTTAGCATTATCTAAAGATAAAACAAAGGTCATATTGCCTCCTGGTAACATCATGCTATTATTTCCAATGTTTATTGTCTCATTGTTATAAGAATAAGAAATAGTAGATACGGGATCTCCATTTAAAGCTAATACTTTGATAGAAGAAGAATTTAGAAAAATTGATACTAAAACAAATAGAATTAAGGATATCATTTTAGCAAATGTAAATTCTTTTTCTTTCATTATTTACCTACTTTTAAAAATATTATTTAAAGAATTCTATAGTTTAGTTTTAGTATGCAATACTTATACTCGTCTTTATTCAATGATCTATATTGCGCTTAAAATATGTTTTAAATACATACTCAATTAATTAATTAAAGTTTTTTAAAAATTCTTATTTTACAATATGCTACTAATATTCGATTATTTGAGAATTTCAAAAAGTTATGAATATTTTAAAAGTTAAAAGAACATATAATATTACTTTTATTCTGATAGTATTATGATTAAAAGAGAATCTAATTCATATTTATCCATTCAAACAGCATTTATCAAATTAACAAAAAATATTATTAATAAACCAATAAATGAAGAATTAGATGCTAAAGAGACATTAGGAAGAGTTCTATACAACAATATCATTTCATCAGTAAATATTCCAATGTATGATTCTTCGCATATGGATGGCTTTGCTGTCATTCATGATGATCTGATAGGATCTACAAATTTGAAACCAATAACATTAAAAGTAATTGAGGATATTAAACTAGGAAATTCTAAAATAAAACCTTTACAATCAGGTTATGCTTCGAGAATTCCTACAGGAGGATATCTACCTAAAAATTCTGATACCGTTGTTCCAATCGAATATGTACAATTTAATTCATTTAATAAATCAGTTAAAATTTTTTCTGAATTATCCAAAGGATCATTTATAACTCCTGCAGGAAAAAATATTTCTAAAAATAAATTAATGCTTAAAAAAGGACATTTAATTCGTATCCAAGATATAGCTTTATTAAACTTGCTAAGTCTTAAAAAGATAAATGTATTTAAAAAACCGAAAGTTGCTATAATTCCTACTGGTAGTGAATTAACAAATAATATAGACGATGTAATTCAATACGGAAAGATTCTCAATACTAATGGTCAAATTATATCTTTATTAATAGAGGCAGCTGGTGGAATTTCTATTGATTTAGGAATAACTTCAGATAATATTCAAACAGTTAAAAAGAAGATAAAAGATGCAATATCTCAAAATGATGTTATTGTTACAATCGGTGGATCCTCTGTAGGGCATAAAGACTTTATTGCAGATTCTATCAATTCTATGGGAAAACCTGGAATTCTTGCCAAGGGGATTAAATTGGATAGAGGACGAGTAACTAAAATTGCTATATTAAAATCAAAACCTATCATCATACTACCTGGACCTATTCAAGGAGCCGTAAATGCCTGTATTGTAATAGTTATACCACTAATCAGGAAGTTAATTGGACTATCTCATAATAACAACAAAGCTATTGTTAATGCTCAAATTACCGATAATTGGATTGCAAGAAAGAAATTTCAATATTTTGTAAAAATATTGTACGTTCATCTATCAATTTCAAAATTTGATAATACGATAAATGCTGAGCCGATTATTGGAGAAACTGCCGATATGACAGTTATGACTAAGGCAAATGGTTATGTAATAATACCAGAAAAAATAACAAACATTGAAAAGGGAACTGAGATACAAGTAAATTTACTTTCTGGACTTTCTTTTGCATCGACAAATCCTATAGATTTTATTTAATCAATTTTTTGAATTCATTTGTAGCTGAGTTAATTACTGCTCTGCTAATACTACCAATATTTTTATTATTATTATAATTTTTTAAATCGAATTTGAATGGTCTTTATGTATTAATATATCATCTTTACAAATTTTAACTTAGGCAATATCGACATAAATAACCGCGATAGTCTTAATTTAGATAATATTATTGATTATTCTGCTTATTATCTATGATTATTTATTGATCCTTTTAGATATTCATTTAATAACAATACTGGTTTATGTTCAGATGATTTCTCACTTTATTCTTCTTCTCTGATTAAGTATGGGGTTGAAGCCTTAAAAATTGCATATACATAATTGCCTATAACAATTTCAAGATCTTCAAAAGCAGAATAGGTTATTCTTGAAATCAAATTTAAATTATCAGATTTTAAATATACATCAATCATATTATGTATCTTTATAATATCTACCACCTTGGCAAAAATTATATTCCGCGCACTAGTTCTTACCTTTTCTTTAGAAAGTAGAATATCTTCGCGTTTAACTATAATACCAATTCTAGATTTAGGTGAAAACATTCCAATAGTATATAACTTATTAGTTCCTTGTGTAAATTCAGTTAGATCGTTTTCACATTTAACTACTTCTCCAGTTATATAATTACCTGCAGATACTATTTTATTAAAAAATGGAGATGGTGATCTATTATAATGATTAAGTATTTCTTCAAGTGTTCCTCTTTCTTCAATCTTACCTCCATCCAGAAACACTATTGAATCTGCTAATGCATAAATATCTTCTTCGAAATGAGTTACATAAATAGTTGGGATTTCAAGTTTTCTTAATATATTTCTTAATTCTATTCTCAATTTATCTCTTGCTAATAAATCAATACGAGAGAGTGGTTCATCTAACAATATTATATTTGGATTTAAGACAAGAATTCTAGCTAATGAAACTTTTTGCTTTTCTCCTCCGCTAAGATGGTCTACTTGTCTATTTAACAAATGTTCAATTTCAAGGTCCGCAATAATTTTGTTTACAGTAACAAATTTTTCTTTAGATTGTCGTTCTTTCCTTTTTAATCCAAAAAGAATATTATTATATACATTCAAATGAGGAAATAACGACGGATCTTGAAAGACATATCCTACCTTTCTTTCCTCTATAGACTGTTTAGTAATCTCTAAGCCGTTTAAGATGATTTTACCTCTATCTGGTGATAAAATCCCAGCGATGAGATTTATAAGAGTAGTCTTTCCACTTCCCGTAGGTCCCAATATAACCATAACTTCGCTATTTTTTACAGTAAGATTTACCGGTTCTAACACGAATTTTCCAAAATCTTTTGTAACATCAATGATTTCTAACACCATCTATAAGAATCACCAACCAAGCCTCGTAATATGCTGTCTTCTTATTATCATAAATACCGTTAAAGCAACGAGCGCTATTATAATGACTAAAACTATTCCTGTAACAGAATTTCTTATTCCACCAATGGCACTGTCTTCAAAGATTTGAATAGATATAGTATGAGGATTATAAGCCATCATTATTGTTGCACCCAATTCCCCAATAGATCTAATCCATGCCATTAACAAACCAATACATATTCCTATTTTGGCTAATGGAAGAGATACACCAAAAAATACTTGCCATTTCTTTTTTCCTAATGTTCTTGCCACGGTCTCATATCTATCAGGAATAGCTTCAAAAGCTGCCTGAACCGGAAGAATCAGAAAAGGTGAAGCAACATAAGTTTGAGCTATAACTATTCCAATAACTGATTGTGTTAAATCTAATGGAATTAGTTTTCCTATAAATGAATATGGACCATAGGCTCCCAAAAGAATTGTTCCACTTGCCAATGGAGGAAGAACTAGTGGAAGTAAAATAAAAATACGAATTAGAAATTTACCTTTAAATTGAAATCTGGTTATAACAAAGGCTAAAGGAATTCCAAATATAGAAACTAATATTGTCGAAATAGTTGCAGTCGTCAAACTCAAAATAACAGAATCTATTATTTCAGCTCTTTTGAAAGATTCTATCAAAGTTGTAGGTTCGATTACAAAGATTAAATCAAAAAATGGATATATTATATACACTAAAAGAAGTATTACTAAAATAGAAAGAAGAAAATTAAATGCAGATATATTTTGTTTCCTTGAAGAAGAGTTAACTATACCTGTTCACCACTATATGTTCTTTAATAAAAACTAGTTTTATGATCATGAATAAAAGATAAAAGTTCTGGTTTGAGTTTGTATCCATTACCATGGAGAATTGGTTTGATAGGACTTAGTCCATTTTGTTCTAAAATTTTATTTCCATTTTCTGATATGAGAAATTTTATAAAAGCCACTGCACCTTCTATATTTTCAACAGTATTTGGGATAGTAAATGAAAAAAATATTGGATTACCAGAGATAGTTTCACCTGTTTTTGTTTTATATGATATTTTATTGTAAAAATTTGTGTAATTGGGGTTACTCAAATTGATTTGATCTGGAAGTGAAATAAAAGGAAGACCTTTTGTTATTGCCTCATGTTTATAAGCAGCAATTGCATCGATTTGTCCTGAGTCGAGAATAGAGTTCAAGACTTCCTCTGGAAAAATTTGTTTTTTATTCGTATCTTCGCCTAAAACTTTAGCTTCAATTGTAGAATCATTATAATATATATTCGCTAATTTTGAAGCAATGATTGTATAATATCCTTTAGGATCTAGATTAGGATCAGTTCTTCCAAATTTGAATCCTTCTTTCTCAAGAATGGTATACCATGGTAATTCATTTTTGCTCGCCTTTAACAATTCTGGAGCAAATGGGCTGTTTGGATTATATGCTATTACCAGTTCTGCCGATCCAAATTCAACGAGCCAATTGGCTAGTGGCATACTTAGATTAATTAAGCTCTCAATAGGAGTCGTATCAGCACTAACAAATACATCTGGCTTCCGAAATCCATCTTGTATCATGTTAGAAATCTGGACAGAACCCTTTGCTTCTCCTATAAAATTATATCCTGTAGAATTCTGGAATGCTGATTTAATTCCATTTTCAAAAATATTGATTAGTGATCCAGCATAGATTACTGATACCTCTTTATCAAATGTAGTAGCATTTAATTCCATACCATTAGAAGTTAATAACATAAAACAAACAAACAAGAAAAAAGATATGAATAAAATTATAATTTTTCCATGATATTTATTTGTAATGCTATACATACGACAATAATCATAGTCATAGGGATAAGTAAATCTATCTTGACAGCAAAATATGATAAATTTGAATAATAACGATATTTAGCATATCAATAGGTATGATAAATCAGCTAATTTTTATATTTAAAGTCATAGTTATCATAGTAATGGATTGCATGCAAACAATCTACATTATCTATAAAAGACAAATATCAATTTAGTAATAACTTTTCTCCATGCGATGTTTATTATAAAATACAAAAGATATTATTTATAAAAACTTTAACAATTATTGTAGGTTAATCAAGTATATAGAGAGAAAGAATGCATTGAAATTAAATACTAAAAATATAATTAGTCACAAATAATCTATTTTTAAACAATTAAAGTATCTGCTGAAGACACAATAATAATGTTTAATGCTAAAAATATTCGTATGAATGAATATTAAGTTGTTTTTAACAGGAAATAGTACAGTAACAAAACTATATTATCTAGCAAATCTGATATGATAATAAAAAACATAATACAAACAAGAGCAAGCTCTGATAGTAAAATATCATTGATGACCCTTTCCTTCTAGCATATTAAATGCATGAAATATACTAGGTAAAAGAAGATCTAACGATTCTGATACTGCCCTAGTGCTCCCAGGTAAATTTATAATTAAAGTTTTATTTCTTGTTCCAGCTAATGCCCTTGAAAGCATGGATAATGGTGTTCTCCTCTGGCCATATGATCTGATAGCTTCAGAAATTCCACTTGTCTCTTTATCAATAACTATTTTAGTAGCCTCAGGCGTTACATCTCTTTTACTAAAGCCAGTACCTCCAGAAGTAATTATTAGATCTGCTTTTTTCTCATCAGAATATTTTATAAGGTAAGTCTTAATTGTATCTATATTATCTGGTAATATTTCATAGCCTATTATTTCAATATTAGGAGAATAGTTATTTTGTAACCTATCATTGATCATCTTACCTGATTTGTCTACTCTTGTGCCATTAAAAGCGGAATCACTTATAACAAATATAGCAACACCAATTTTTTTATCACGATGCTTTTCAATAAAGTCTCTTTTACCACCAATTTTATCTATCAATTTTATTGATTCTATCGATAAATATTCATCTATTGGTTTGAGCATATCGTATACAGCAAGTGCGGCGACGCTACAGCCAGTTAATGCTTCCATCTCTACTCCTGTTTTCCATACACTTTTAACACTAACTTTAATTTCTATTGTTGATTTGTATAAAGCTACTTCGGTAGAAATATGATCTATAGGAATAGGATGACAATAAGGTATCAGTTCCCAGGTTTTTTTTGCACCAAGTGTAGCAGAAATTTTTGCTGCTTCTATGATGTCCCCCTTGGGTGTTTTTTGATTTTTTATTAAATTTACGGTTTCAGGAGATGTTTTAATGATTGATTGTGCAATAGCAAATCTTAAAGTGTCTGCTTTAGTGGATACATCAAACATTCCTCTATTGTAGTTATTTGTTAATATTTTATCCATTTATTATTGTACCTTCCACCCATTTAGAATCTCCAGATTCCATTTTCTCCTTTTTCCAAATTGGACATCTTTTTTTAATATTGTCAATTCCATAACTACATGCTTCAAATGCATCTTTTCTATGAGCTGATGAAACTCCGACAATAACACTTATTTCTCCAACTTTAAGATATCCAGTTCTATGTATTGCCATAAATTTTTTAATATTCCAATTTTGAAATACCTCGTTTTCAATTTTTTTTAATACTTCTTCGACCATTTCATCATATGCTTCATAAAAGATACCTTCAACTTTTTCCTTGGAATTATTATTTCTAACAATTCCACTAAAACAAACGACTGCTCCAGAAGAATTGTTTTTAATCTGATCTAGAATTTTCGATTGATCAATTTTTTCTTTTGTTATTGAAATCATATTCAGATAGTCTCTTTACTATTTTTATCCTCCGCTGATTGGCGGTATTAGAGCAATTTCGTCTGAAGAGCTTAAATGTACATTTTCGTTACATACTGCTTTATTAACAGCAAATACAAAGTTTATCTTATTCATATATAGATATGGATATAAATTTTTAAGATATTCTTCAAGTTCTTCTAATGAAATTGAATTATTATTAATAGGAATACTAAGTGTATTACTTTTCAATTTCTCTCTTAATATTCCAAATACTTTTATTTTTAACATTCTATTATCACTGGAATTCATTTTAGTAGTTATTCAACCACCAATTTTATGCATTAAATTTAGGCTTGGTCTAAGACGATTGATTCTAATCAGTTCAACTATTCCTTCTGGTTTCATTTTATAGGAATTTATAATATATTCTCTTATTTCTTGATCGGTAATCTTCGGGTTCCTAATCATT
This sequence comes from Nitrososphaeraceae archaeon, assembly GCA_035253345.1. Lineage (GTDB taxonomy): Archaea > Thermoproteota > Nitrososphaeria > Nitrososphaerales > Nitrososphaeraceae > TH1177. Next base: position 195 of record DATFCH010000376.1, on the reverse strand, counting down.
TTCTTTATATCATATCCTTCTTCTTCAAAAAGGCAAGTAAGAAGTTTCCCGTTAGAGGTCAATCGTATCCTGTCACAATTTGTACAAAACGGATCTGTAATGGATGAAATAAATCCAATTTTTCCTTTTCTGTCATCAAAATTATAAATAGTAGCAGGATCGGATCGATCTGATTTATTATTTTTATCTAAAGAA
>DATFCH010000375.1:0-2020 GCA_035253345.1 Nitrososphaeraceae archaeon | reverse complement strand
AAAATAAGAAAATAAGAAATGGGTAGTATAATGTCGCGAATAAATTTATCAAACAAAATAAAAAGAAGAAAGATTTCCAATCGAAATAAGACACGATTATATTATGAATCACATACGAAAACGAGGAAGAATAAATGGTTTCAGGAAAATCGAAAGCTTTTAAAAGAAATTGATATGAAGGATGAGAAAATCGAACTATTAAAAAGGTGATTGATCGTTAGACTTGACTAACCTACTCAGCGTCACAGCGAACCTCCTATGGTGAGACATTTCCTAGATAGCCCAGGGTGTCTAAGAAATCCTTCGTGAGGCCTGGCCTTTGGTATATCTCTTAATAAGAAATGTTGTACATAGGGACGTTTATCGAATTACCAATTAATTTTGGGAGGCTTATTAGCCGTTGATCGCTAGCTGAGACTAGGTGCCACCACTCACCAACCGGGGCGGAACCGGAATGGGAGACTTCGGTCGTCTAGTGGTGAAGCTACTACGAACTCGCTAAGTTGACTTAAGTTGGCTTACTTTTTTTTCTGTTTTTGTAGTCAAATGAAATTTCTCGAGAACGCGAAAAACGCTCATATTAAACGATTAAAAGAGAGGATCGAATTATTAGAAAGTGAGCACGAAGAAGAATTAGAGGAAGATGAATCGGATCATGATTGCGAAGAAGAAGTGGAGAATGACGAAAACGATGATAAAAAAATTTGCCTCTTACATTTATGATCAATAATTTGTTTACGACTCTAGGGACGTACTATTGCTGAACGGCGAGGCACGATGAGTTCTGTAAGTTTTACGCGAGTACGCGACTACAAATTGCATAATTCTTATAATTATAAGGTTTGAGTGTGCATGAGTCCATTACACACCTGATGCAATGTTTTTGTTCCAATTATCTGTGATACGAATTCATTTTTTTCAAGAATAAATTTCTTTATTGCTTTCAATTATCTTTTTAACTTTACAGTAAATCTATAGTCAGTGATATTCGATATACTTATTTCTTACACAAGCTGCTTAATATAATATTGATAATCAATTTTCATTATACTTGTTTTTTTACCTAATACCCTTTGTGAAATTAGAATCCCTTTTAAATTGCTTTTTCCTTCTTCAACAATGATGCGATTATCTAATATTCCGATTTTTTTATTGGGAATATTGGCCAATACACATAATTCCTTTTAAATAACCCTTTCTCTTTTAAAATCTAGAATTTAACTGTTAAAATTGTTGACAAATCCTGATTTTGTGTGTTTAAATTTATAATTAATTGATTTAATTTGTAAATTTGGTTGCATTAGTATTATAATTATCAATAAAGGAATAGATTTGAAGACAATGAAATACTGTACATCCTTACTACTGTATTACTGTGCTACTTTAGTAATTTATTAATAACAAGCCTTTTTTTTCAAAAGAAAAAATTTTCTCATGCAAGAAACAAGTTTTAAATAAAAAATTCTGTTACTAAACAAATTCAGTTTCAATAAGATGACTATTTTGTTGTTTCAAGGCGAATATTTCGATGAATCTAAGCCAACTGATTATGAGATTTCACGTGCATTATCTTTATCAGAAGGTTATATTTAAATTTCAAAAAATTTATTATTTCGAAATTTTTAAAAAATTCAACATGTCGAATAATTTTATATTGGACTATTTAAATATTGGTATTTCAAAATTAATTATTAATGGAAGAACTTCTTACATTACAACAGAATTAATAGAATTTAACGAGAAAGATTATTATGTTCAAAACCAACAATCTACAACCACTACAGCATTTAGTTATTATAACGAAGATAATTTCCCTCCGGAACCATCTTTTCTTTTTAAAAAAAGAAAACGGGTTACATTTGCTCCTGATGGATTGCTTGAAAAAGTAAAACTATTTGATCCTGAGGGTTCCGATGATGAAACGAATACCGATAACTTTGCAAATCAAAAAAATTTGACTTCTACAACTGATATAAAACCTACTTTTAGTGGACAATATAAAACAATTTCGAATTTTTCC
>DATFCH010000374.1:0-2053 GCA_035253345.1 Nitrososphaeraceae archaeon | reverse complement strand
AAATAATATCTTATTAGAATAATACTTTATAATTACCACCAATTATATAATCATATGTATAATCAAAAAAAAAGAGCTTTATATGTATTATAAACAAATTTGTGTTATTATTCTAAATTGGATTTTGAAACTATAAAATTTTAATTTGGCTAAAATACAAGTGATTAATCGTTATCAAATAAAATTATTCAAAATATCTTGATTATGTAGGGTATTTTAGGATCACAAAATGGCTCTATATTATATTCACATGAAACTATTTTTTATTGGAAGTATACTACCAGCTAACCCATCCAAATTATGTCTTTGAAAAATATTAATTTATTGTATAAATCGCCCTGATGGATAATATTATAATACTTTTTAAATATAACTAAAGAAAAGTTTTATAAGTGAAAGATAAAATATCTCTAAATAAAAAAATTATCAATAAAAAATGAAATATTTTATTTCACCTTAATCTTTTCACTTTTCATTTTAGTACTTTCTTTAAGGATGATAGCACTCAGGATTATAAAGGCAATTTGAAATGCTTGCACTATTATGGCCTCTGTACTTATAGGACCAGCTCTTCCGGTTATCGGATTTTCTGGCAATCTTGTAATTACCCACAGTATTATGAAAACTGCCGTTCCACCTATGCCTATAGAATACCAGGTTTTACCCCATTGTCTAATAATAGGAACAATCCAAAATATTTGTGCTAAACCTCCGATCAAAAACAAAATATCGGAATTACCAATTTCTTCGCCATTGGTAATAGTATCGATAACCCTGTTAAGATGTAATATACCTGCAATTAATGTGCTTGCAGCAGCAGCATATATCAATATATTAAATTTTTTTTCCACTTCTTATAAAAGTGAATAAACTATATAAAAGAATAGTCACTCTATTTTTAACCAACAAACAAACAAAACTGCTTTTAAAATAAAGATTGCTAACACATCAATTTAAAATTGCCATACTCCTTCGTCATAATATTAATAAATATTAAAATTCATCTAGAATATAATGAGTAAACCATATTTTATGGGGATTTTTATATCAATAATAATTTTTATGAGCTCACTTACTATTCCATTAAATAATTCCTTTACCTTGGCCGAAGCTCAACAACAAAAAGAACAATTGGAGACGACCTTTAGTACAAAAAATGTTACAGATCTTACTAAAGCAAATGAAAAAAATTCAAATATTAAATTGGAAAATAAAACTGTCAACTATTACATTAATTCTTCAGGATATTTAGTTTATCCAACAAAGTCATCATTATCATCGATTGAGAATAATATATCTTCCACAAATAAAAATAATATACTTCCAGCGATAGTAATGATACATGAAAACAAAGGGCTGAATGACAACATTAAAAATATTGCAAATCTTCTTGCTAAAGAAGGATATGTAGTATTAGCAGTAGATTTGTTTAATGGCGAAGTTACTACGGATCAAAAAAGATCATCAGAAATTACCCAACATATTAGAAATAATCCAACTATTGCAATAGAAAATCTAAAGTCAGCAAGAACCTATTTGAGCTCGTTACAAAACGTCAATCCAGATAAAATTGCTTCTTTAGGTTGGTGTTTTGGAGGACAGCAATCTTTGCAACTTGCCTTAAATAGTGATAAAGAACATCCATTAGCAGCTACTGTAATATATTATGGTCGACTAGTAACTGAACCTCAGACACTTTCAAAAATTCAATGGCCAATACTCGGTATATTTGGGGATAAAGACCAATCAATTACTGTGGATTCTGTAAAGAAATTTGAAGATGCATTAAACTCAAATGATATACCTAATGAAATCTATATTTACAAAGGAGTAGGACATGCATTTGCAAATCCTTCTGGTGATAACTATGCCCCACAGGAAACACAAGATGCGTGGGAAAAGACAATATCTTTTCTAAAAAAATACTTGAGTTAGACAAATATTTTATTTATTTATCTATTTATTCTATTTTTGGTTCTTCTATATCCTAGAATTTTTATTACTATGTATCTTATAAGGTAAGAATAACTTTCACGAAAATAGTAATGTCAAT
>DATFCH010000373.1:0-2792 GCA_035253345.1 Nitrososphaeraceae archaeon | reverse complement strand
ATATTATGTTTACAAAAAAATAAAATATTAATTTTTAAAATAATATATTGCTTTTTTAATATCTTGTTTTTGACGCAAACTAATTTAAGATTTCCATAGTGATCAAAATTTTAATATGAAAAGATATAACAGTGTAGTTATATTCATGAAGTTATCAACTTGTTTTTATATTTTAAATATTTGGCTAATTCTAAAAAATATATCCAATGAATAAAAATTATTAGTAACTAGTATAATTATTCTTAAATATTTCCAAAAATTTATTGACCTAGTCCTTTGACTCGATTTATTTTTTTCTAGATATGCCATATAAATTCATGTTTTTTCTTTTCTTCTTCAGTAGAAAGTTCTTTATTACAATATGTACATTTGTAAAAAGGTATTAATTTTAAGGAATTCAGGTCATTCCCACTTACATGGTTATACCGATTTTTTTTATAATTACTTATCATCTCTCGCAAAGTATAATCCCAACCATGTTGTAGATCTTTAAAATTATCTGTTTCTGCTATCGGATGAATATATTCCTCATTAGGATTTGTCGAAGCTAAAAATTGTACATGATCTATTTCAGTATCGGAATCAAATACTAACCGCATTGCATATTCATTACCTTTATCATTTGTCCAAAGTTGAATTTTTTTATGTAGAATATTCTCTTTACTAGCAATTTTATTGGCTTCATCAAAATATATTTTGAAATTTTTTAGCTTTTCATTATTTATAGTATTATCATCATTTGAAGACAATATGATACTCACATATCAATATTGATAATTTTTATTTAACCTTATTCAATTTAAAATAGAGAAAAAATCATTTTATAAAAAATAATAATTACAATCTGTAAAGCAGAGCCCAAAAAATAATATTCTGTTACAAGTTCTACGAAATTACTAGCTGTTTGTTCATAAACTTGTGAGTTACGATGTTTAACTTTTGTAAAATAATACCGATTCTTGAACAAATTCAGGGATTTGGTCAACGACTTCTATAAATACAGATAGGAGAGTTCTTTTCAAAATGTATTTATCCATATGTTATTAGATAAACCTTTGATGACCAAATTATATAATTATGAATATTGATGTTGTCACAAACAACAAATTTAATTAAAATATTGATAATAATTATGATTTCTTCTTTACAACAAATTATTCAAGTGTTATCTAGTTTAATTTTTGTAATGAATTGATATCACAATTTTATACTATTAATCTGTCTAAAATTGGTTGTTAGAAGGTCATTCAGCGGTTTATTTAAAATAATCCCAATGACTGATAATAGAGCTTTGTATTTGTTAATACTCCTATTGTAATAACTTGATGTTTGAGGAAATTTCTGACCTATTTATTATACCCAATAATATTGTTAATCTTATCAATGAGACTGAAAGCATCACATCCGACCTCAGTTGTTATATAAAGTAAATGTTTATCATCTAGAGGCATAGTAATACGTTTTATTTTTTCATATTCGGCTAGAACAAACTTTCCTTTTCCAATTTTGGGCTCAAGGGAACTACGTATTTTCCATGCACTAACTGAAAATTGAATAGAGTGTTTACTTTGTTCGGCAGTTAGTAGATTTGTAACTCCAGATCTATGTTCGGAAAAAAGGATCATGCCATCAGTAGTATCAAAAATTGTTACAAAACGAATGTTTGGATCAAGATATAATATATCTTTGCCTTTATTCTTGTAATCCATATTAAGCAATGATGTACTTTACTTCGTATAAAAAGGTTGTAACAATTTTAATTGTAAAAAATATTTCTTATTAACTATTTCTTTAGTTGGACTAAAGTATATTACGAACACTCAAAATATTGACAGAAACAAATCTGCAATTTCTTTGATTTCTTTTGATTTGTGGTTTTGCAGTAATTGATAATTTCAAATGTTGAAATAAGAATGGAGATCATCTATAGAGGAATTTTAATGATTATGGATTACCAACAATTTTGGATGCAATTTAATAAGTTGCTGTTATAGTCACTTTATTTATAATTAATGATTCAAATTTTATATGAGATTACAATTAAAAAAGGTATTTTACTGAAGATTGTTTGTATCTCTATAAAAGTAAATATTAAATTATGCGAATGATGATTTGAAATCATATAAATCATACACTAAATAATTTAAAAAAAGTATCAAGGAATTTTGTAATCAAGCATAGGGTTAACAATCTAAATGAAAACCAATTTAATCAGTTAAAAATTAAGTCACCAATTTTTAAATTGGTTTATTACAACATTAGATAATTATAGAACTAAATTATCTCAAGTTTTAATACGGTGACGCATGGTATATCACTTCAGTTAGAGAGATTTTTCTAAAGAAATATAATTGAATTTATAATAATGCTATATTCAAAAGTATTATTAACTTTGAGTCTTTTATAATAATATTGGTATCTGAATCAACAGTAGCAAATAATAACAGCACAAGAAATTCAAAAATTAAGTGTGAAATATGCGGTCTTCTCTTTGATAGTCTAGCAGCAAAAGAAGAACATACAAAGTTAGAACATATAGAACACAAACGACCAAGCGGGGTAGGCTAATCTCCAGACTATTTAACCCTAGTCACACACTATTATTTTATTTTTATGATACTATCGATTAAATCTAGGACTTGATTCTTTTATCAATAACAAATCATAAAGAAATTATATCTCAATTAAAAATTTTTAATATAAATATAGCTGTATTATAGTTTTACAAATAAACATTATAAATTTTTTCACAATATTATGAGAAACTTTTAGTTCTCATATATTGATCCGTT
>DATFCH010000372.1:0-4066 GCA_035253345.1 Nitrososphaeraceae archaeon | reverse complement strand
ATATTATTAATTATATCGTCAAATTCTTCAAGGTCTAGGTAAACTTTATCATATTTTTCCAATGTTTCAATTTGAGATTTTGATGCAAATTTTAGGGCATTACCACCAACAATTATAGATACATTTAAAGATTTACGTATTTCCTGTACAAGTCTAATTGCTGAATTGATATTTTCTTCTAAAGTGACAGATATGAGCACTAAATGCGGATTAGTATTATTTAAGTAAGATTCAATAGAATTGGTTGGAAGGGGCGATGTAATATTATAAACATTATATCCTTTTTCAAGCAATAGAGATTCGATTATTTTACAACCAATGCTATGAAGTTCGCCTTCTGGTGTGCATACTATTATTAGTCTATTTGATAAAGAATTTTTAGTTATTTTTGAGTTTTTTTGATTAATTAAATCGATTAAAGTGATCGTTGCATTACTGCATACATGTTCAGTTGCAACATCCAGTTCACCATCAGCCCATAGTTTGCCTATCAAATGCAGTACAGGTATCAATAATTTTTCATAAAAATCTAATAACGAATAAGCAGATCTGTAATCCGTGTATAGTTTAACCAAGTCCCTTATCTCGTAAATCTTTAAATTCTCCAATAAGTTATTTTGTAATGATCGATTTAATTCATTAGATTTTTCAAAATTTAAATTGCGAGAACTTAAAAATTTTATAATTGTTGATTCATTTCTATATTCTTCTGGAATTTTATTGATATTTATGTGCGATAGTGGTCCTAAATACTGTCTTGTGATTTGTTGAGATGTTCTTTTCTCTTTATTCCATCTACTTTCTACAATATACGCATAATTAATGTTCTTTACTTTTTTTATCCTGATATAGACCATATTAATTAAAATCTATTACTCTTTATTTATACTTAGTGCCTAACTTTACCATAGTGCTAACAAAAATTTAAGATAATTTTTATATAAAAATTACTAATATTAGATAAGAAATTGATGTAAAATAGTGATAATATTTAGTTTAAAAGAAAAATATAATAAAACTAAAAAGATTTTTAAAATTTGATTTCAGAATTCATCTAAATGAATAAAATTAGAAAAAGTTTTGTAAGATGATAAGAAATAACTATCGAAGGGTTACATAATAAAATAAAGTAAATTTATATTTATATAATAATAAATTTGAATTATTTAACAGTAAATCCCTTGTTTCTTCAAAATTTATTCAATTTTGCAAAATAGATTTCAAATATTTATAAAGAACCACTATAGTTATCGCCCTTAAATTACCTTCTATTTTATGTCCTAAAATAAATAAATTAATTGAACACACCAATAAAATAATACCATGTAATATCAATACATTTTGATTCATAAAATATACTATTATAAAATATATACCAATAATGTATAATGGTAATCCAATACAATGTAATATAATATTAATAGGATGTCTATGTGTATTTTTAATAGCTTTCAGTAAATTAATTTTCAATATAAAAAATACTTTATAAATAAATTTTAATGTTACTTAAATATTCATTTGAACCCATCTGTGAATATACGAGATTAATATCCATCTAAAATTTTTTAAAAAATTTTATCTAAATAAATCTCTTAATACTAATAATTACAAAAATGATAGACCAATAGAAAAATATTTTTACTAATTGATTTAATGATTAAGATACATACATATAGTGAAATTTAGATTATTTTCTAATTTAACAAAATCTCAGGAGAATATGGAATGAATCATACGGATAATATATTCTCCAGAAGATTGAATAATTTTTCAGCACTTGTCATTATATTTTCGTAGGTAATAAAATAACTTGAATATTTTATTTAAGAAGAGATACATGCGGTGAAAAGTAAAGGAAAATTTGCCTTAAACTAGTTCAACCACAGTGACAGAGAATTGTGGATTCATAATGTATTTGCATAGATAAAAGGATATTGTATTTTATACTAAATATAGGAACAAAACAGTCTGATAAACAATAACCGGAGAATGAATTGAACGTCTACACTATGAAATCATTCTCCAAGTCTGACTACAGTATCTTCTAGTCATTAAAAAAGATCGTAAATATTAATTATAATAGAGAAATCAATTAATTACTTTGATATCAGAACCTGTCGAAGAAGAAATGAAGGAATAGATTAGATCGCAGAAGTATTCTTTGGTAAATTTATACATTAAAGAAATATAGTCAAAAGTTAATGGAAATATTTTTATAATAATCTTATATACTATTGATAATGAGAAAAAAAACTAATGTAGGAATCTTACTATTAGTTGGTGCTGCATTTTCTTTCCTAATTCTAGGATATGCAAATGGATTTAATTTTGCCGCTGCTCAAAATACAGAAACACCCGATCCTGGCGCAGAGACACTTCAGGATTTTGAAAAATTAGAAGGAAATGATACTGCTATATTAGAAAATGATACTACCATAAGTAATCCAAATAATACTCTTCTTGATGCTACTGAAGTAAATGAAGAAGAAGATTGTATGGTTTTAGCTGACGGAAGTAATTATTGTCCATAAATAGACTCAATATCACTCTATTTATTTTTTATCTGAAGTTTTATGTTCTGATATCTAAATTTTTATAGCTGAATTTTAATTGATGAAACAGATTTACAATTTTATAATGATGTCATATTGATTTTTTTAATTACTATTTCTTTAATTTTTATGTTACTTTTTAAATAAAGAGTGTTGTTTTGAATTTAAAAGCTTTACTCCTTAACCTAATTGAGTTCTGTTAAGAGGATTATTTCACCTCCAAATTTGAATAGAATGGTATTTCTGATTTTTGCATTATATAGATAAACATTTAGCTTGATCCAATTGTATACATGTTATAGATTACAGTTTCTCTTTTTGTTATTAATACGAGGATAATAATCATCAAATGATTCAGTTCTATCCTTAAAATATTGCATTACCATTTAAATCAGGAACTTTTCTAAATGAGAATGCAATCTCTGTTTTAGATGTAAGAACTTACATGCTTGTGGAGAATACCATGTTCCACCATCAGTATAAGCTGTATGTCTACCATATTTCTCAACAAGAGATTTAAGAAAATTCTCTGCTACAAACATATTTCTTTCTTCAGAAATGTGGATTCCAAGCACAGATCAGTGAACTGGTTCAATACATAACCATAGCCAAAAATTTTGTTACCAATTTGGTTAACAGTTTCATCTATTAAGAAGGCTGATATTCTTTTATGTTTGTAAATTGGATATTCTGCAGATTTCTGAATATATTCATACATACACGTAACTCCTCTTCCCATTTCATCTCATCACTGAATATTACTAATGACTTTGATGTATTGTGTAAACTCAATCCACGAAAGTACCAATACAAAGAATACATAACTATGATAGTGGATGTCCTATTCTCTCAAATGTTATAATCATAACATGATAAGAATAGAGACGTTCACAGTTATACATTATCGTTAACTTGATAGAGCCTACATTAAAAACAGAAATTGCCAAAGAAATATTTGAATCAAGGAGAATTCCTACAAATCTAACAATGATAATTAAAGATATCATTTTTAATAGGAATCCATAATTTGAAGAATCAAAATATATCAAATTTATATTCTTACTATAAAGGTAGTTAATTGTAAACCAATATCAAAAAGATGAGTGATTGAAAGTTAGAAATCATCAAGGAAAGGAATTAGTTAACAACAAACAAAGAAAGGTATTAGTTAACAACAAACAACAAAAATCATCCCAAGTACTCAACTTATATTCTACCATTAGCATGTAGATTGAATATATTGTCGTTTTTCCTTTGCTTATATCTACTTTCTTTTCCCATATAGAAGACATTATACAGATATGTGATTAACCCTTAGTAGCTCCTTTTTTATTTATTATGAAACAAAAGCTAAAAATTTTTATACCCTGGACGGACCTCCTGCTTTTTAGAAGGTTAAGGATTAATTAACAAACAAATATTTTTTTTAGAAATACCCAAGATAATTTACTTTGAACATATTTAATTTAATTTTATAATAATAATTATTGTTAAAGTTTTATTTATTATATCTT
>DATFCH010000371.1:0-6278 GCA_035253345.1 Nitrososphaeraceae archaeon | reverse complement strand
ATATTATTAATTCTTAGTGTGATGAAACGTATTATGAAGTTAAAAATTTATTGTTGTTATAAATTTTGAAGTATAATTAAAAGTTACTTTTTTAAATACTATATTGATATTATTAATAAATATATTCATTGCTTAATTTTAAATGTAAACTATGAATCATGATAATGAGAAAAGCACGGACTCTGATATAACAAATAATAAAGATAATACTAACCATCTTTCTATCTACAATCTCAAACAAAGACACACAAAAACAAGATTTATTAAAAAAATCATCGTCTTAGGATCTATTTTTACCATAGCATTAGCTATAATACAATATTTCTTGAAACCACTTATACCTAATGACTACGTTATGCTACTTCAAAGCATACAGGTGTCTATATTCGGTTATTTTATAATAGAAATAATAAGCAATACTTTTCATGATCTTACTTATGACTATCTTAAAGATACTTCAAAGTCTATAAAAATTTTAATTAGAATTTTAGGAGCTATAATAATAATTGCTATTATTATATCTTACTTAAGTAACGATCCAATTGTAGCAGCATCAATAGGGACAATATCTGGTTTAATTGTTGGATTTGCTTCCCAAAATATTGTTGGAAATATTATTGCAGGTTTATATTTAGCTTTAACTAGACCTTTTAAATTAGGCGATGAAATTACTGCTTTCAGTAGCACAGGAATAATATTCGATATTGGTTTAATCTCTACTAAACTACATACTCAAGATAATAAAATAGTACTTGTACCTAATTCTTCCTTAGTAACTACTACAGTGGTTTTAAATAAAAACAATTAAAATGAATTCTCATTTTTTGCAGTTTCGTAATAGTAAAATATTACAGCTAAGATTTTCTATAGTTTTATTTGTTAATCAATATTTATTTGTCTGCCTTTTGGTTTTTGTTGTTCCTTCTTTCTGAATATTATTTCTAGAATACCATTGTTGTAGCTTGACCTTGCACCTTCTAAATCAATATCATCTTGCATTTCAATTTTTTTGTGATATTTTCTATTTGGATCGTCACTTTTTATCTCAACATAATTATCATATGCATCAATTCTTATATTTTGTTTATTTATTCCTGGCATTTCTGCAACAATTTTTACCTCTTTATCTGTGGAAGATACATCAATTAATGGTTCTCTTTCTGCAGAAAGTGATGATTGTTCAAAGAATCCCTTGCCACCTCTACCACCACTACCACTGAAAGGTGATTTCACATTCCCAAATTCTCTTATATGGGGTTTTCCATCAGGTCCTATTGTCATTGAATATCCATATACTATTGGACCTACTTCTCTAACTTTTTCGCCTTCAGATGTTTCATATTCTTTAACTAGATCTTGTGGTATTCTGTTTTCAATATTTTTAAATGAATCAGAAAATGCTCTTTCCATTTCATTTCTCATTTCATCAAATTCTCTCAATAAATCGTCAAAGTTCCAACTTCCAGTACCAAATAAACCTTCATCTCTTCCTTGATGTCTTCGTCGTATTCTATTGCTACCACTACCACCACCAAAAAATTGTCTGAAGAAATTATATGGATCAAAGTCATTTGGAAAACTCATATTTATTATTATGTACAAGTCATAATTAAAATTTATTTAGCAATATAGATTACTTTGAAAATTTTTCTGATTTCAAGGATATTTGAACCACCAATTGGTGAAATAATTTTGGTAATCATGATAGATTTAGTTTTTTAATCAAATATTCATTTTTTCTAATTTGCTTTGTTCATTTCAATAATAAAGAAAAAAAATTCTATGTTAATGAATCAGAAGGCAGTTAATGAATAAATATTCTGTTATATTCAAGATGAATTCCAAATATCCGAACAAGGTAAATTTATCTATTAATTATTTACATAAAAACTACGAACTAGGAAAATTTTTATGAAAAAGAGTATTACAAATCTTATATACAATTGTGGTACACCAATTTTATCTAACGATGGATTATAGAAATCAGTATCTTGTATATTCTATATCTTTATTCTTATTTGTCTTATCCTTTAATATATTACATTTTCGAAATGTATATTCAGAAGATAATGGATTTTTTGGTGTTTTACCAGAAGATTACTTTGATCCGCGAGATTATTCAAAACAGCAACCTTCTTTTACAGATAACTTAGAGAATAATGCTACATTACTTCAGAATGTATTATCTGACTATCAACATTCTGGAAATTTAACTAATATTATGAATGACAATTATTCAAACGATATTAATTTTATCGCAGCTGGAGATTGGAATTGTAATAAGGAAACAGCAAAAACAATTGATAAAATAAAAAGGCTGGAACCTGAACTTGTATTGGGACTCGGTGATTATACCTTTGAAAATATTTCTCCTCAATGTTGGTTTGATATTTCAAAACCAATTAATGATAAGATTAAAATTGCTATAGGTAATCATGATTTGGATTATCAGAGCTCTTATCGCCAATTACTCGATCATTATAAATTAAAAAAACCATATTATTCCTTTGATTACCAAAATATACATTTTATAGCTATATCTTCTGAACATCCTTATGAAATTGGAAGTAAACAATATGAATTTATTAAAAAAGATCTTGAAGAATCAGTGCACAACCCTTCCATTTTGTGGAAAATTGTATTCCTTCACAAGCCTATGTATACCTCTGCTAAATTTGATGAAAAAGATTCTGAGGAATTGGAAAATACATTTCATAAATTATTTGAATCTTATCATGTAGATCTTGTTTTATCAGGACACACTCAATATTATCAACGGTCTCTTCCTCTTTCTTATAATCAAAATAATCCTCTACACCCACTCATATTAAATCAGAATAATAATGAATATAAAAATAGTGGTGGTGTAATATTTCTTACAGCAGGTACCGCCGGAGATGAGCTTCATAAAATCTCTTATTCTTTATCTTATTATGTAATTCAAAAAGGCAAGTTTGGATTTCTTAACTTTGATCTAAAAAATAAAGGACATACACTGATCGGAACATTTCATGATACTGATGATACTAAAATTTTGGACAAATTTGTCATTTCAAAAGTCTATAGAGGAGTTACAAAGATTTCAGACGATTACTCTAAAAAAATATGACTAGGAATAATACTTTAGGTGGATTTAATAAAATCAAATTTAATTATATGTTTATTTAAATAGAAAAGATTTATGACAATATGTAGTAAAACTTGCTATTAATAAATAATTATCTGATCATCATATAAAAATCAGAATTATTGTAAATATAATATAGGTAAATACTTTTAACTCAAATAATGTGAATAATTAATATGTTTCTTAATTTTCATTATTAAGTGAAATAATCTAAGGAACAATTGAAAATAAATTTTACAGTATTTAATTTCAGTTATTCGCCAAAATTATTATCAAACAAATTAGGAGTCGTTATTTGGAATTATCTGATTAGTATTGAATTTAAATTTTGATTTCTATATTTTCATATAAAAGTATTGTTGTAAATTTGAGTATTTCAAAGAACTTTAGAGAAAATTTGCTGGAATTTTTATACTGAAAATTTTGCACTAAAACGTTAAATATACCATGGCGGTTTCTAAATAGATGTATATATGAAATTTAAACTTTTAACCTTTGCCCCTTGGATACTTATTTTATTTTTTGCTACTAGTAGCATCTGTTTCTCTGAATATCAATCAGTGATTGCCCAGAAAAATAGTGATGATGATGATGACGAGGATGAAGATGAAAAAGAGAAGAAAATAGAAAAGCTTGTAGTTAAAGCCACTATTGATTTGAAAAATATAGATATGGATAACACCAACTTCTTAAGACTCATAGGTTTTATTAATGGAGAAGAGGTCAAACAAGATATTCCTATTTCTTCAATAGACAAAACTAAGGGTAAACTAAAAGTAGATTTAAAAGTAAATGAAGAAAATGATATTGTCGAAGCAGATTCTCCTGATGAATTCTTTGTATGTGCATACCAGGTAGGTGACGTAGTGAAAAATTATAATTCTTTTGCACCTTTTGACTGTAACGAAGGTGATATTCTTGGCAATCCTACTCAAATTAGTTTATTTAAATCTGGCTCACATGTATATGAAAAAAGCCAAGCAGTATATGGAGCAAATGTTAACAATACAGGACTTGGTTCAAACAATGACAAAGTCAGAATAAAAATAATAGCTCCATTATCAGATAAAAAAGATACTGACAAGTTAGTAATTGCTGCAATGATAAAAGGCCAAATACAATCTCAAGTTATAGACGATGTACAAGCAGAACTTGATAAAAGTGACAGTAGTACTATACAAAGAACTTTTACATTTGATAGAAAAACAGATATCGGTTTGATACAAATAGGAGATAGGTACCATGCCTGTGTTGCTAGTGAAGACTTGAGGCCACCTGAAGGCTCTGAATGTGAAAAAAGAGTAATAAAACATCTTGATAAAGCTAATTCATTACCTGCTAGGTAGATCTATGAATAAAACCGAATATCATTAAACATCCTTTTTTTTAATTTATTAAAGTCAAAAATGTATCCACTTCTGATTTGCTATTATAAAATAATTAATATGATATATCAACTATTTATACAATACAATCTATTTGAAAACCGTCCCTAGGAATTCTATATATATGTCAACGTGAAATACGATATTTCTCAAGAGACATATGTGTATCTGAAAATATAATTATAATATATTCTGTTATTCAATGTAGAGATTTTAAATTAGTAACCTTCACTAATGTTGATATATTTATAAAATTTAAATTTTTTATCGTTTAATAAGTTAACAATTTTTTAATTAAAGACACATTTTTCAAAGATTTTCATTTCATTCTTTTAGTAAAATATTTTATAGTTTTTTGTTTATAATCTGATAATAAGTAATAACAAGTAGCGGAAAAATCAGGATATGTTCCCATTAATTTATCGTAACTTTCTATTTCTTTCCTGCATTGTAACTCAGAGTGAGTATTATCAAAACTTCCGATTTCAGAAAAATTTCTCATAAATGTTAACCTCGAATAGTATAGAAAAAAGACTTTAAAGAATTTCGTCATTATTCTATATAACTATCTTCTTATTTCCTTTTATATAGAATAAATTATATTAGTTCTGATTAGATAGATTAAATTTAGTACTAAGATATTATTTACATTGTCAACGAATATTTTGTAAATATTTTTAATAATTTTCGGAATTGAAATATAACCTAATTTCTTAAATTGTATCTTTCAACAATGATGTAATTATAAAATAAATTTAAATTTTGAAGATTATATTATTCAAAAATCTCGAATACTAATATATCAGATAAAATAATATTTCAGCTATTAAGTAAATATCTAAATTTCTCTTTTAAAAGATATTTCTAATTTAATCGAAAATATGTACCACTACTGATAGTCCTAATAATTAAAAGATCAATTTTGAAGGATTAAAATATTAATTAAATGGTAAAAAAATAATATTTTTATTTCAAGATCTATTTTGTAACTAAAACAGGACAAGTTGAATTTTTTAATATTCCAGAAGCAGTACTTCCTAGCAATAGTTTTTTCATGCCCGATCTACCCCTGGTTCCTATCACAATTAAATCAACATTTTCTTGTTCAGCATATTGTATAATTTCACCATATAATGCTATCTCTGTTACCAATACTTTCATGGTTAATTTAGCGTTGGGATTTTCTTCCTTTACGATATTTTCTACCTTATTAAACCAGTCTTTAGCTTCGTCTTTTGCATTCTGAATTATCATATCAATTTGCTTAGGGGTAACTAGACCTGTTAAATTAGCATATTCGTAACTAGAAGGAGATACTACCACGTAAAGGACAATAATTTCTGAATTAAATTTATTAGCTATATTGTTTGCTATTATCGCTGCATGAAAGGAAGGTTCAGATCCATCCATAGGAACAAGGATTTTTGAAAGTGTTTGATCGTTGGACATTGTGATATTTGATGATTACCGGTTAAAAAAGTCTTGTATTTAAAGAAAAAAGGGAAAAAAATAAAAAAACCACTATTTGTCCAACTTCTAATTTCTATTCTTCCTTTTTTTCTCTTTTTCTTTTCTCTTTTTTGCGATATTCTTTATATGCTTCTCCAACATATGTCGAAGGAGATTCTATATTTTCATCAGAGGCTTTAACGTTACTCATTTCTTTTAGATGGACTTTATTTTATAAAATGGTTTAAGCCTAGACCTCTTAGTAAAATAAGTTTATGTCTATCTTGCTAATTTAAAACATTTTTTTTATTTTATAA
>DATFCH010000370.1:0-6060 GCA_035253345.1 Nitrososphaeraceae archaeon | reverse complement strand
ATATAGAACTTCAAAAGAATATTGCCAATACGTTTCAATCTACATTTTCTAGATTCTTAGATAATACATCAAAATCCTTTTGACCTATTTCCAATATCCACAAAGAGGTATCGATAACTATAAAAATTCAAATCAAACTATCTCAAATAATGCAATAAACTATACACAAAGAGTAACCGATACTGCATTGATAAATGCAGAAAATTTCACTAAATCATTAGAGATTGCACAAAGATATTATAACGATTCAGTTCAAAACTACTTTGACTTTCTCAAGAAAATAGAAAGAAATACTTTAAAGGTCCCACAATAAGAATATTATGACCTTCTTGCAATAATATATTTTTGAAGACTTGGTAATTAAAAATAATGAATACCCTAATCAATAAAATATTACAATGTGGAAAGTTATGAAATGATATTCAATACTTTACTTGATTGTTATGAACAACAGAATAGACCAGATTATAGGCATTATAATAGAATCTAATTAAATGGCCTGAGAATGAATCTATGGATTACTGCAGTGAGGTTACCATTCTCAGGTCAGAATTATATTTGTCTATCGCCTAGATAGTAAAAATAATTATACATTGATTATAAGTATTTGAGATAAATTAACTTGTAATTAAAAGGAAATAACTTTTAGGAGATTATTGAAGGAATGAAGATTAAGAAGAAATTTTCCTGAAGAGTGTGTTTCTATTTGATTACAAAACAATAACTTTATTGTTGATAACGATTTTAGCCTGATAAATTTACTTGATTAAATCCTTCCGGATAATAATGCAAAACAGGAAAAGGTATAAAGAACTCACAGGAAGTAGCGTGTCATAGGCTCTGATTATTAATCTCCGGACATCCAAACAGAGATGTCTATTAGTTATAATAATTTAAAATATATTGTTTTAATTAAACAAGTTATAGCCCCAGGTTATGGATCAGTAGTAGAGGAGGGCTATAACTCGAATCTTACATTCGCTCCTTTGTATATTATATTTGTTAAATTATTATATAATATTTGAGTATGATATTTTAGTAGAACCATAGACCTCTATTGGTTTATTTATTACAATAGAAGCCCATGGTATCTTTGTGTGTTCGTCCCATTGAAGAGGTTATGAACTATAATTATTCAATTTTTTTTTATATAAAATTTGAGGAACGACGTTAATTAATTGAATATATAGATTGTTAGTTTCATTTGATGGCCGGTATTGAACTAACGAGATTACTGAATTCAGATAAATTATCATAGCCTGACCAAGAAGATGGTAGAAGGGGTGAATAGTAAATTATATTTGGTTCAGGCTATGTCTATGGATGGTTAGGGTTGCCTTAAACACTATAACATTAGTGTTTCAAATATTTATCAACTTTGAAGCAAAATCATTTAGATCTAAATATTCCTAATTAGTTGCAAAATTATAACTGTCCTTTGACTATACTAAAAATGAGAGAATGAAGTGAATAACTACGTCTGGAAAGAATAAAGCCAGGAAGATTGTCTAAGATCCCGCTAAAAAACATAGAGATAACTACATAGGTGGCAAATCTCCAACGTATGCTTGATGAAAAAATTGATCGTAATATTGATTCCTAACTATCTTTTTGTTGATGTTTTATAATATTATATAATCTATAAAATGTTGTAATCTGTAATATTGGTAAATAAACTTAAGATAACAGAATAATTTTTAATCTATATATTGATATTTTGCTAATACATGGTCAATTTCGAAATCCACTCAAAGTCTACTGATAAGGCTTTTGATTCTTAATAACAATTGATAAAATATAAAATTTCAAAGAAGCATACAGGCGTGATTCAGATGTGAATATACTTAATTCTTTAACTCATGATATCCAAATAATAGAAATTCAGAAAAAATATTCAACAAGTGGGTCTTTAGAAGAATATAAAAGAACAGCAAGAGAAATGGAGATGAAAAATGCTCTAATACAATTTGTTGGAAATGAAGAAGAAAATAAAATTAAAATAACCTTTAATAGTAGAACGTATGAAGAGTTTACTCAAAATCAATATATCCCCTATCTGGATCTATATTGCAATAATTACTTATATTTGTAAAATAGATTATTATTACTCTTTTAATTATTATTTTCTTTCACCTAGTCTTCCTCCTTCTCTCACAATAGATACTATATTGCATTCGTTAACATACGAAAAAGTTTTTGTTAATTTTTGAATTTCAATAATGTAATTTTCTATATTTTCATCTGTTCCAGAATAAAATGCTTCATTATCCACAATTAGTTCTATTGTTACTTTGGTAGGCATTTCTTTCTGAAATAGATTTTACTATAAAAATACAGAATAAACTTTTTCTGAATATTTTTCTAACCTTAAAAATCGATAATATTAATCACAATTATACAAGAATAATATATTACAACAATACTTAGGTTAAATAATAATGAATATAAAAAATACTGATTTTGAATTAACTCAGTGTGAATTAGACATGATTGAGGAGATAGAAAATGAGTAGAAATTATCAAGAAATGAATTCAAAAATAGAAAAACTAATGCAAGAAGATTTGAATTCTATTGCCAATGATATAAAGATGTTTGATGAATTGATAAATAAATTAAGTCAGGAAAACAAAACGGGTGATATAATCATATTGGCAAAATTCGTTACCCCTTTTCTTAAAAGTATATCTTTAAGAATCATGTCATTAACTTATTTACAAAAAGAGACTTTACATAACTTTGTTTGGGCACAGGAACAAATTGAAAATATAAATGAAAGATTTGAGAAAATTAATCCCGAAGATACAAAAGAAATAGAATCCAAATTAAATGAAATGCATTACAAATTTGAATCTACTCTCGGTGCCTTAAGTTCAAGATTGGAAAAAATGAATCAAGAAGAGGAAGAATTAAAGAAAAAAATAAAGGATAACATGTTTTATGGATAACTATTATCTAAAAAAAATATTATGGATATTGAAGGAACATAAAAGTTCAAGATATTAAATATTAAATTAATACAATATTTTTCTTTTACCATAAATTAGCATAATTTTTATTTTCACAGTTAAAATATATTTACAACTTTAAAAAGTAATGTACGTTCTTGTAATTTTACTTTGGAAAAAAGATATACTTACCGATCTATCTTTTTTCTTATACAACTCAAATAACTCTCAGTTACATCTTTATAGAATTTCTGTACTTGTTTCATTGATTTGATGTAAGTATCTAAATTTTCAGTTATGATATTGTCTACAAGTTTTAATGATTTATCTCCCTGGTTAGTTAAACTGTTATACATATTTTCAATTTCAAATGAATAATCTGTAAATTTTTTATTAACAGTTGAAAAACCATCATTATAGGAATTAGAAATATCTTTTAACATTTGTGAATATATCGAATTATAGGTGTTTATCATATTTTTATGAAATGTAAAATAATAATCAGTAATTTCTTTTGCACAACTATTAGTAATTGCGATTTGTCTGTTGATCTTGGTTATTATCGTTAGATGTTGTTAATAACAAATTATCTTGTTTATTGCGGTTATTTTCAGAAGGTTCATAAATTATAGGTTGAGGTAGTTTTATTTCTTGTAATCTTTCTTCTTTTCTTTCTTTGTTTGATAATTTTATTTTATCTCTTTTTAGTCTATTCTTTCTCCTTGATTCTTCTTCATTCAAGATTTTTTCGGAAAACATTACGAAAGACACATACCTCATAATTAAAAAGAATTAGAATACAAATTTATCTTATCAAATAGTAAAAAAAATTAACGCTATAGACTATGCATAACAGGATCTTCTGTTCAGAACATCAATATTAAACCGTCAACATCATCATCGATTAATGAACAAACACTATGAATAATATATTAAAGGATTATAATTATACTTGAAGTTCATGCTAATCATTCTTTTAATAATTATTACATATTATAATATTTATGGAAGATAAATGTTAATTGTATTTATCGTAATAGGCCCAAAATGCATATCAAAGAAAAATTTGTTTGAACTTATTGAATACAAATTATTATTATTACAAAATAATGTAAACCCCATGATAAATTACTGTTACTATAATGATAAGAAAAGGAGATTCATTGAGATATATGTGTCTATTACATTTTCTCTAGTCTGGTTTTTAAGTCAAACTAACTCCACACAGAACTCCTTTCTTATTTTATAAATAATATTATTAGGGAATAAAATAGTTAAAATAAAGAAATAAAATTTACAAAATGATATAATTTTTTGAATATTTTTTTCTGATATATTATTCTAATTGATGTTATTGAAATTATAAGTAAAGAGAATGAAAATAAGAACAATTCAAAGCAGTAAGAATGATATTGCACTTATAAAATCGGTCTGGAAGTATGAACCAGAAAAAGGTCAGGCAGAGTAAGGTATAGCAATAGAAGTATTGAAAAAAACCAATGAAGGAAAATGGGTATTTATAATTGATGATCCATATAATGTATAGCAAATAGAATTTAATATCGATATCAGTGAAGGATATAGACATTTTATTGTTGTGATAGTTCTTTGATGAATTAATGGAAGAACTTAAAAATCAAGTATCGAAAATCAAAACGAGAACAAGAAAAACAGTCGGATGAAATGACAAATATCAGTAGAACAAAAAAGTGTAAATGAAATAATAAATCTTTTTTCAAAAGCCAGACTCAAAAATTTACAATTCTAATTTCTATAACAATATTTAATAATTATCGACTCTCATAAAAAATATGTCTGAATCACTTGCAAATATCGTAGAACTTGTTGGTAGTTCTGATAAAGGATGGCATGAGGCGATAGAAGTTGCTCTAGCGGAGGCAATGAAAACAATTAGAGGAATTACAGGACTCGAGGTTGTGAGTAAAACTGCTGTTGTTGACCCAAATACAGGTAAAATTACTAAGTATCATGCCACAATAAAATTAGCATTTGGTGTGGAACGTTAAGGTAAAGTAATTTATTTTTTTATTTTTTTATTCGAACTGTAGAAGAAAAATTCTTTTTTAAATTTAATATTTGTAATCATAATTCTTAACTTCAATAATATACTTGATATCAAATATTCTAACAAAAATAATATAAAATAAGTTTATAATAATAATAATAACTAAATACTGGTTATTTATATCATAACGATAAAAAAAGATTTTAGACATTAGAATAGTTAGTGTTGGTTTTCTCTTAAAGCCATTATTCCATATACTATATACAATACAAATCCTGGAATACCCCATAATTGTATTGTTAGTATTAAAATTACTCCGCATGAAATTAATGCTAATCCAACTGCTTTTGTATTTTTTATATAAAAGACAATAAAAAGACCTGTTAGCTTAATTATAATAATTTCGATAGAAACAAGTACTGCATCCGCTAAAACTATCCCTAAGATTGGAATTATCTTTAGGAAATCAATAAAAAATTTGTTACATTATCATATTATGTATCTATGTATTTATTATTCGAACATTACAAAACAATAAATAAATTGTAGGAGTATTGTGGTCTGAAGAGATATTCAAGCTACCTTCACATAAAGAGAATCTAATGAAATCATTCAATAAATATTGGGATAATAATAATAATACAAATCAAAAAAAAATAACGAGTAATGATATATTAAATTATATTGATTTCTAATGTCCTTGACACCAATAAAGATAGTTTCTATGAGTACAATTTAGACATTCATATGGTTGTTTATGATTATGATTTGGTTGTAAATTATTAGTTTCTGAACATGGACTTAATCTGTTGTTGTTGTAGTAAATTTCTTTTTACTTCTTTATCATTAGTATTCGATGTAATTTCATTTTGGAATTCTATATCTTTTTTCCCTCTTCCTAAAAATTGTTTATTTACTAAAATATTTAACAATGAGATATTTTTTTTATATAATCTCTCATCATAAAAACGACAAAAAAAGAGAGATAACTAAAGGAAAAGATGTTATTGATAGGAGATATAAAGAGCTGATGCAATGACAATTAATTTATCTCCAATTATTATAAGCAATTAAGACTCTTTTGTGAT
>DATFCH010000369.1:0-3904 GCA_035253345.1 Nitrososphaeraceae archaeon | reverse complement strand
AAGTAATAGAAACATATAATTTTATATAGAAAAAAATGATTATACCGGATTAATCAATCTTGTATAGTTAAGCTATCTAATTGATCTTTTATCCTCTTAGAAAAGTCACATAACTCTTCTTCTTTTGCAATATATCTTGTAGGCCATCTTCCATTAGCATTATCATTATTAAATCTAGGAATAATATGAACATGTACATGAGGAATTATCTGATTAGCGGATTTTCCGTTATTCTGCCCTACATTAAATCCGTCTGCAGAAACTGCTGAAACTACTGCTTTAGCAATAATACTAACAAGGGAATATAATTTACCTACTTCATCAGAAGGCATAAAAAGTAAATTATCATAATGTTTCTTTGGAATCACTAGTGTATGTCCATGGCTTATTGGATATTTATCCATCAATACTAAAAAA
The DNA here is from genome assembly GCA_035253345.1 of Nitrososphaeraceae archaeon. Lineage (GTDB taxonomy): Archaea > Thermoproteota > Nitrososphaeria > Nitrososphaerales > Nitrososphaeraceae > TH1177. The sequence goes on along the minus strand of DATFCH010000369.1, from coordinate 3,487 downwards.
TGATCATTATCATAAACAGTTATTCCTTCACTACTACCATTAATTATTGAACAGAAAATGCAATAATGTCTATTATTCATATCAGCTTTTTCTATCATTACTAATATTATTATTTATTTCTTGATATTTCAAATATGTTTTTTAAATATTATAAATTACTATAGCCAATTTTAAATATAACTATTTCCTCCTATTTCTTACATAATGACGGAAACTATTGAAATAGAAAATTTTAATGTACTTTTTTCATTTGACTGTCCTAAATGTGAATACCATAATGATGAAATTTCTCTTGCTGATTTGACTAATGGCAGTGCGGAATGCGGAATGTGCGAGACTATCTTTAAGATTGAAGGAACAGATACATTAAAAATTACAGCTATCATAGAATAATTAATTTTATATCCTTCTAGATTTTTCGTATTTATCAATAATTCTGAAGGAAAGACTATTAAAATATCTATTATATTCTTAATTTAATGGAATTACCCAGTAGAAAAACTCTCAATGGACCATCAAGAGCCCCACATAGAGCTATGTATAAAGCAATGGGGTTAAAAGATAATGATCTAGCTAAACCACTTATTGGTGTATCTTCTACTTGTAATGAAGCTACTCCATGTAATATTCATTTAGGTGATCTTGCTCAATTTGCAAAGAAAGGAGTATCGGAGACAAACTGTACTCCAAGAGAGTTTACCGCTATAGCAGTTTCTGATGGTATAGCTATGGGACACGAAGGTATGAAAGCATCTTTAGTCAGTAGGGAAATAATAGCTGATTCAATAGAAATTATGATGCGAGCACATCAGTATGATGGTTTAGTGGGAATTTCAGGTTGTGACAAAAGTCTTCCAGGCACATTAATGGGTATGGCCAGATTAAATTTACCTTCAATTTTTGTTTATGGAGGAACAATAATGCCTGGAAACTGGAACAATAAGAATGTAACCATACAAGACGTTTATGAGGCAGTTGGTTCATTTGAAGCAAATAAGATCAGTTTAGAAGAACTGATTTCACTAGAAAATGTCGCTTGTCCATCTGCGGGGTCGTGCGGAGGCATGTATACCGCAAATACAATGGCATCCATCAGTGAAGCATTAGGCATGTCTTTACCTGGTAGTGCTTCTCCTCCAGCAGAAAGCGAAAAAAGAAGAGAGATATGTTATGAAACAGGAAAGACTATATCAAGCCTTGTAGAAAATGGAATTCGTCCAAAAGACATTATGACTTTTGAAGCATTTGAAAATGCTATTACTATTGCAAACGCATTAGGAGGATCTACAAACGCAGTATTGCATCTTTTAGCAATAGCTAGAGAGATAGGTATCAAATTAAGTTTAAAGGATTTTGAAAGAATACGAAAACGTACTCCTCATATTGTGAATATGAGACCAGGGGGATTATATGTAATGTTAGATTTAGACAAAATTGGTGGCATTCCAATTGTATTAAAAAGCTTGTTAAAAAATGGACTTGTAGACGGAAAGACACTGACAGTTACTAGTAGAACAATGGAACAAAATTTGGAATCATTTAAATTAAATCCAAATATCGATGAAAATATTTTAAGTCCATATGAAAATCCTATCGAAAAAGAAGGAACGCTCAAAATTTTGAGGGGAACGCTAGCACCTGATGGTGCAGTAGTAAAGATTGCTGGAGTGAAAGCTACAAAATTTGTAGGAAAAGCAAAAGTATTTGAGAATGAAGAAAATGCATTTCGGGCGATATCTAAGAATAGAATCGTCGAAGGTGATGTAGTTGTAATAAGATATGAAGGTCCTAAGGGTGGTCCAGGTATGAGAGAAATGTTATCTGTTACTGCAGCATTGGTAGGACAAGGTCTAGGAGAAAAAGTAGCGATGGTAACTGATGGGAGATTTTCAGGTGCAACTAGAGGTTTTATGATAGGACATGTATCCCCAGAGGCAATGGTAGGAGGACCAATTAGTTTAGTGGAAAACGGAGATATCATGAGTATAGATATTAAAAAAGGGGTAATTGATCTGCTGATATCCAAGGCTGAATTCAAAAGAAGAGAAAAAAAATGGAAGTCAATAACGCCACATTATAAGACAGGAGTATTAGCAAAATACGCATCTCTAGTTAATTCAGCTTCGGAAGGAGCCATTACTAAACCACTGATAAATTAGAGAAAAACGTTACCAATTATTATATTTTTATAAACTAAATGAATAGTTCTATAAATAAATATTTGAATAATTTTGCAATAATAATATTAGACTAATCCATAGTAATAAAAAAATTTATATTTGAAATTTTGAAATCCTCTCAAATTTTCTAAGTTAAGTTTATCATATTGTTATTTTATATCATTACTAATAGAATCGGCTCAAATAAAAAAATTGATAGAGCATGATAAAGAATTATAGTATTAAGAATAAAAAACATTTATTAATATAACTAATTAGATTAGTTATTCTGATAATAGTCAATATTATTGGAATTTTTTTTGGAAATAAATTAAGAAATAACATTAAAGCAAAATCATTCCTCAAGTTTATTTGTTATTTCATTGAATATATTTTGCTATTAATCCAATTAGTGCCATTAGTGTGAAAATCATTTCTATCTGATTTGTGCACTTCTGTATAAGGGTGATGTCATATAGATTAATGTATGACATCTACCTAATTAGATTTATAGTCGGATTTATTTTCTATATCTTTTATCTTGTTTGGTAATATGATAAATAATTCTCTATATTATTACAATGGGATATTGGAAGCTTTGGATTTTATTTTTTTTGAATTTCGTTATTATTGATCTTTCAAGCTCTTTAATGACTTGATTTAGATTATCTTGTAGTTTAGAAAACTACCATTTATGCGATCCTTTTTTATAGATATATTCATTCTGTAGTCAAAATTGTCATAATATGTATTTGCAATTATGTTTCTCTACTAATAAGGTTCTTCTATAATAGTCATTGTAAAATAATTTCTTTACATTAATTAGATATTAGATAAGCTTAAATCAAATATTATCTATCTAAAACCATAACCAGATTTTCATAATAAATATTATGTCAAATCGCAATATTTGGTATCAAATTTAATATTTTAAAATTCATTTCTTGGATTCAATTTTTTAGAATTAGAAAAATCAGATTTTATAGAATGGGATATTGGAAGATAAAAATGAAAGTTTGTAAACTTGATTAAAGAGTTAATTCAGTAACAAATTGAACTATCAAATAATACACTGCATTGTTAAATTCTGTCATATATTCTTGAAAAACATTACTTGGTCATTTGACAATTTCTTGCGGTCTTCCAATTTCATTACCACAGTATCTTTTCCTAAGGAAATTGGTTTTTGTATACAGTTCTTTAATGAAATATTTTTTTTAATGGGCTTCCAAGTGTTGAAAGCCTCCTGCCATTCATGAATTATAAAAGATATTCTTTTCCATAATTATCTATGATTCTTACTAACACTGTTGGAAAATATCGGCTCT
>DATFCH010000368.1:0-3056 GCA_035253345.1 Nitrososphaeraceae archaeon | reverse complement strand
TTATGATATCAATATTAGAATCAAAATCTTGCAATTTTACATATGTCTTACGTTTAACATAATTCTTTATTTCTGTAATATCTGCTGTCTTAAGTTTATAACCATATCTTTTATCAATTTCTTGATCGATAGTGAAATGACCTCCAAAAGTATAAACTCCTTTATTACTATCATAAAATAAAATCTCATTAGATTCTTCAATAGTTAAGAATCTGTATTTTGCCATGATAAAATCGGTACCTTCTTCTATAAGTTGAAATCTTTGTTTCCTTCGCTCTATTGATTCTTCTGCTCGTTCTACAATATTTTTCCTATGGTTTTCCAAATAATGCTTTTTGATTTTATCAACATTTTTGTCTAAGGATTCTAGCAAAAGTGAGGTATCTTCTTCGTCTACCCCTTTTTCTACACATTCTTTTTTAAAATTTTTACGTACATCAGGCCATTGTTTTATGCTTATAGGAACTATAATCCTTGTTCCTGGCTTGTATTTTGAGTTAAGTGTACAATCAACACTATTTGTCTGTATATCATATACAAAGTTTTGTACAATTTCCTTTTCTATTAATTTACCCCCAATTTCTAAAGGTATTATAACTTGGGTATTATAGTTAGAAGTATCACCTTTATCATAATTTAGAATTTTTATTTTAGACGTTTGTCCTTCTAATTTTAAGGCATCTCTCCAAATAGTCTTTATTTCAGTTTCAGGTAATGGCGAAGGAAAACAGATCTGATTATTTACTTTATAAAAGAAGTCTTTTAACTCATCTCTGTTGATATTGTTATTATATCCATATTTGAAAAGTAATGAATTTGCAAAAGATAACATTGTAATATGTCTTGCACCTTCATGAACTTTAAATTCAAAGTCTGGTGGTATTTCTAATAGAAGGATTAATTTTCTAAGTGGTTCAGGTAATTTGCTATTACTATTATTATGATAAACATATTCTTCCATGTCATATTTTCTAAGTATGTTTTGTAAAGTTTGTTCAAACTCATCAGATAAAATAGGCTCTTTTATACCTAAAATTTCATAAGGAGATAGGTCTTTATGTATAGAAGGTGTAGTAAACATAGTTTGTCTTTCGCATTTTATCTCAATTGCTGGAATCTCGCTTGATGATCCTAATTTTGTCTTATCTACATTTCTACCTTTATTTTTGAATGGTTTTGTTGATAATATGTAAATATGTGCTTTTTCCTGATTGTCTTTATGTTGTTCTACTATGGTCCAATTAGCCAATTCATTGATATCTTTGAAACTTAAAGAATTACAGATCTCATCAATGGCTATCTTATTATCACAATCTATTCCTATCAAGTATTTGCCTTCATATTTGCCTCTCCAAATCTTGCCAGTAAGGATAGCTATGCCATTATTATAATGTCCCAACTTTTTTCGTGATTCATGTATATCAACTGGTATAGACTTTTCCTGACTCTCTTTCCAACTTATCTTGATTGCCTTATTTTTTGTATCTGCTGGAATGGTATTAACACCAATTTTATAATACCAATAGTCTGCTGACTCATTAAAAATATTTGATATTGTCATTTCTTCACAATGTTTTAACTTCTGTTAACAGTTTTAGAATATGATGATATAGTGGGCCTTTGAGAGTGGGTGTTGAGTTGATTCGCTTTTCTAATCTGACAATATCTTCTATATTTGTGGTAAGTACTGTGCTTATTGTAAAAAGGTTGTTTAGTTCTAAACTATCTAGAATCATCAAGTTAAGTTCTCCTTCTGAACAACAATATCAATAGCTAGAAAATAATTTGAAAGAATCTTGCAAATATACATACAATAGACTTTACAACATGAACTAAACATTTTTTATAAGTCTCCCTTTCAATAACCCTTTCTTTCGAACCTCAGTGAGAAAATATTTACAATGAAGATATGTTTCATCTTTATATGAATATTCAAATATTCTCTCAATAAGATTATCCAGTAAAACATTTAATTCTGGTTCGGCTATTTGCATTAATTCTCTTTTGATTTCGACGGGAATATCCTCTAAAGAGATATAAAAAAATGGTGTTGGTTGCTGATTATCTATTCTTTGAACAAAAAATTAGTTAACTTTACATACTTTTTGATATCATCATATTCATCTGGTATGTTGATTAAAGTATAGAATAATACTTGTTCTAGTTTCTGTAAATTTCTAATGTTTTTATGTCTATCTGAGTTACAATATCTACATTTTAGTGTTCTATCTTTGTTACAACTTTCTAATTCGAGATTAGCACAATTTATACAGATTTCTTTATCTTTCAAGGCTTATCTACCTTTTAGAATGTTATATCTCTAACACGAAGTAATATTCCATCTTTAGTTATTTCTTGTTCAAAGAAAGTTGTAACACCATCAATTCTCATTTTTTCTACTATTGATTCATCGATTGGTGTAAGTATAAGAGGTCCTATCTTGATGCATTTTTTTATAGGATTTTTAGGAGAATATATATTTATCTTAGTCGATACATTGTTCATAGATTCTTATCATCTCCCTGATGATAGGTCTATTCAGTTACAATCTGGTTAGAGGTTGCAATTCTATTACCAGATTGTAACGTTTTATTTCTATTCAATAACTTTGTAACAACAAAATTGAATGAGTCACCTGCATTCCCTAGTTTTTTTAATTCATTATAGTTTTCTTTTGTGAGTAGAATATTTTTGTATTCTCTCATATTACTTTTATCTTTGGATTTCTCCATTACTGTACATCATAAAATAGATAATATATATGTTCAAGTGTCTTTAAAATAGGCTCATATAATGGATAATATATATGTTCAAGTGTCTTTAAAATAGGCTCATACACGTCAGTACGTCGATAATATATAGAAACAATCAATTTTATCGAAGATTAACATGATAACAATTTTTACGTTAGATTTTTAGTTTCTGCTAATTCTGCTAACCTTTTAGGATATTTTAAAATCTGCATCAGATCGTTTTGAGTTTGGATAAGCAGATTTATTTTAGCATTCATTTCTTCACGTATATCTTTGACTTGTGATTTCAATTCTATGTTTTCT
>DATFCH010000367.1:0-4421 GCA_035253345.1 Nitrososphaeraceae archaeon | reverse complement strand
GTTGGAATTATCTTCACTTTTATCAAGAATACTTAATCAAGGAGAAGAAATTCAATATTAAATAAAAGAAATGGACTCATGTAAAGCAACAGCTCCGTCATCTACAGCTAATCTAGGACCAGGTTTTGATACGTTTGGACTTGCTTTGGATCTTTTTATAGATGAAATACGGATAAATAAGAAGGAAAATCAAAATAAAAAGATTACAATTTCTACAATAAAACAAGAAGAGGGAAGAAAAATTCCTTTCGATAATGAGAATAATTCGGCTGCATTAGTAGTAGATAAAATGATGGAAGAATTTAAAATAAATGATAATATTGAAATTGAAATAATCAAAGGAGTTCCTCCTGGATATGGTTTAGGAAGCAGTGCCGCATCATCTGTTGCGGCTGCATATGCTTTTAACAAATTATACAACCTAAAGATAGATCCAAATGAATTAATTAATTATGCTGCAGAAGGAGAAAGAGCTTCAGCAGGAATCAAACATTATGATAATGTTGCCAGTTCTATGCTAGGTGGTTTTATAATAGTAAGAACCACCCCACTACTAGAAATTATCAAATTTGATCCTCCAGAAGATCTCTATCTGATAGTTGGAATTCCAAAGATAATAGTTCCCAAAAAGAAAACACAAGCTGCAAGAGGTTTATTACCTTTAAGTTTTCCTTTAGAGAATATCGTAACAAATATTTCTAATGCAAGTACTATTGTAGCTGGATTTGCTAATAACGATGTAGAAATGATAGCAAAGGGAATTGATGATAAAATTGTTGAACCTGTAAGAAAAAAAATGATCCCAGGATTCGACAATGTAAAACAGAAGGCATTACACGCAGGTGCATTAGCGGTGACGATTAGTGGTGCAGGACCATCAGTTATTTCGATTTTAAAGACAGCAAAACATTCGAATAATATCATTGAAGCTATTAAAGAAGGATTTGCTGAATCAAAAATTCAAAGCGAAGTTTATATATGCAAACCTAGTGATGGTGTAAAAATTAAGAGTATCTAGTTACTCCTAAATCACTTTTTTTTGCTTTTGTTTAGAAATGCAGACATTCGATTTATCCTATCTTCATGGGCGAAACATAGGGCCCATCCATATATTTCCATTCGTAACCCAGAGTCGATATCCATATCCATTCCTTTATTAATTAGATATTTACTAGCTTTAATTGCATTATAGCTATTTTTTGTAATTTCTTTAGCCATATAAAGTGATTTTTCGATTAATTTCTTGTTTAATATTTGAGCTAATTCCTTTTCATGTTCTTTACGTTTTATTTGGTCAACTTCAGAAGGCATCTCAGGTGATTCTTCTTTTGTTAAACTGATAACATCGTTAACCAACCCAATATTATAGGCCTCCTCTGCACTTATCATTTTTCCGGTAAAGATCATTTCTTTTGCTTTAGCAGGTCCTACAATACGTAATAATCTTTGTGTTCCTCCCCATCCTGGAGGTATTCCAATTGTAACCTCAGGTTGACCTATTTTTGCATTACTTGAACAGATTCTAATATCGCAAACTAGTGCCAATTCACATCCTCCACCTAATGCAAAACCATTAATTGCAGCTATCACGGGTTTTTCTAGTCGTTCAATTTTATTTAATACTGATTGAGCAGCAGATGCATACTTTTCTGCATCGATAGGAGTTATATTAACCATATAAGAAATATCCGCACCAGCACAGAATGATCTTTCTCCAACTCCAGTTATAATAACAGCTTTTATACGATCATCTACTCCGATAATATCCAATGTTTTGGACAATTCCCAAATTACATCTACATTCATTGAATTCAAGGCTTCAGGTCTATTGATTTTAATAAGTGCTACATCACCCATAGGTTCTAAGAGAACATATTTTAGCGTAGACATATTCTTATCCAATAACAAACATCAATTAAACTTTATTAAAAAATAGTATTGTTTTAACTAATAAAAAATATTAGCAAAGAATGGTTAAGAAGCTAAATTTGAGAAAGATGAAATTAAGCTCCTGCCATACCGTTTCTCAGATCAACTGCTCTATGATCTTCGCTTTCAGCAGCAGCCTTATGCATTTCAGATAAGGCACAACCCATTTGTGCTTCTGGCTTGCCTCTTCTCATTAATCCACGATACAAGCCGGCTTCTAATGTTTGTCCATGTTTTTTTTCCCATTCTTCAACAGGGATACTGTATTTCTTCTGAATTCTATCACGATACCATTCAGGTATAACGTTGAACGCACAGAATGGTATTATTCTAAGATCTGGTGTAAGATAATGTATATCACATCGTTGTAGTCGTTCCAAGTCCTCGTTGTATTTGTCTTGAAAATGCATCATTCCTAAGAATAAAGAACGAACATGCCATGATCCTACTGAATCAAAGTTTCTTTTTAGCAAAATACTAGAGAACATTTTTGCTAGGTTAAGTCCGTGGGGTTGTTTAGTCTTATCTACAAATTGATTCAATTTTCTCATTACATCTAACATTGCCCAATATCTATTTGCACCAGAGCGTAAGTCATCGGCTTTTTCCTCGAAATATTCTAACAAGCCTTTAATATCTACAAATGATGTCAATGGAATTAATTTCTTAGTTTGAACATCTTCGAATACATAAGTTCCTGCACCGCACGCAAAATGAATTGATAATTCATACTTCGGTTTTTTACTAAATGCTTCAATAACATCTGTCATAGGCATACAAGATGGAACAGGAAACCAAGAGTCAGTAGAAATTTCGCCATTAGTTTGTTCTTGAATTCTTTCTATACAATCTGGAATAGTAATTCTATATTTCTCTCTTTCTTTTTTGCCCATTCTTCCTGTTAGCGAGACAGGTTGAAAGTTAACAGCATGAACTACATCCATATTTTTTTGAGCGAATCGAATTATACCGCCTAATTCATGATCGTTTATTGATTTAATAACTGTTGGAACAAAAACAACGGTCATACCACATTTTCTAGCTGATTCTAATGTATAAGGCACCTCCCAATGGTTTTTAGGATTAGTGCGAGGAGTAACACCATCAAATGAAAGATATAAGTTACTTACGCCAGCATTTCGTACCTGACGCATTGTCTCTGGAGACATTGCTAGTTTAATACCGTTAGTGTTTAATTGAATATGATCTACCCCTTCTTCTTTCATTATTTTAATAACTTCAACAATATCATCTCTGAGCATAGGTTCACCTCCAGTAACCTGTATCGAGTTACCTGCAATTGGTCTTTCTGCTTTCAAAGTCTTCATCATAGCTCGAATTTGTTCATAATTTGGTTCATAGAGGTATGCACCTTCTAAACCTTTTTTAACATAGAAAAAACAATACCAACAGGTTAAATCACATCTGTTAGTTACTATCATATTAGAAAGTCCGGAATGCGATAAATGATTTGTACATAAACCACAATTTGTTGGACAAGCACATTTATCCACCATAACATTAGGAGCATGTGCGCCTTTTCCATCTTTCCAGTATGTACTAAATTTTTTATACATATCTACAGAACCAAAATACAATTCTTCGCATTCGCCATGCGATGGACATGTTTTTGTCATATAGACTTTGCCTTCTCTTTCAAATACTTCTGCATCGAGAATCATATTACAATCAGGGCATATACTTTGAGTATATCGAATTGTTTTTTTAGTAGTAGAAATCTTTTTTGTTACGTTTGATATTTGTATTAATTCCATAACTATTCTTCCTTGAACCAATAAAAATAAATTCTTTTGATATATAAATATAATTATATAAATCCTAAGGTGATTAGGTTAGGTATCGATATTGATTTACAATTGGTATTATTTAAATTGTATAAAAATTTTGAAAGCTAACCATATTGATAATGGCTTGCCTTCATTCCAGGTTTCATATCTCGTTGAGTTCTTACTTTTCTTACAGCGTCTTCAAAATTACGCATAGCAACATTGGCTTCCATTGTATGTTTTGATGCTTCTTCAGGATTTGGATACTTGCCAATATACTCATGCAAGACAAGAGATATAGCAGTATTTACAACTGCGGCTACATCAGCTCCACTAAATCCATCAGTTAGCTCTGCTATTCTTTTTAAATTGAGATCGTTGCCGATAGGTTTTCCTTGAATGTTAAGTTCCAGTATTTTTTCTCTAGTTTTAATATCTGGATTTGGTACATAAATTATTTTATCAAATCTACCAGGTCTTAATAATGCAGGATCTATCATGTCAGCTCTATTTGTAGCAGCTAAAACTACTACTCCACGCATTTCATCAATCCCATCCATCTCTGTAAGTAATTGTGATACCATTCTTTCTGTACTTGCATGACCTGAACCTTCCAATCCCCTTACTGGAGCTATAGAATCGATTTCATCAAAGAAAATAACACATGGAGAAGCTTGTCTTGCACGTCTGAATATTTCTCTAACC
>DATFCH010000366.1:0-3488 GCA_035253345.1 Nitrososphaeraceae archaeon | reverse complement strand
CAAGCTTAATTTTGATAGACCTAAAGTAAAAAAAATTCAAAAGCGTAATATTATTTTGATATTTCTATTTTTTTGTGGCTAAATTTAACAATCACTATAGATTCAAAAAAAAGAGTAGGAATATTAATTCTAAATTAGGTTATTTATTTTAACTAAAGACAAACAGTAATTATAAATCAAATTATACAACTGATTCAAACTCGCATTAACTGGTCCCACTTTATAGAAGGGTTCAAATCCAACAGAATTATTGAAAAGTGGTACTGAACCCCATTTGTGAATAGCTGGTCCCATGTCTAAATTTTACTTGTTATTAATAAAAATAAGTTATCTCAGATAGTTAAAGACATTTATAAAACAGAATTTATTTTACTTTCAACATACAGCATTTTTTATATTTTTTTCCACTTCCACAAGGACACATTTCATTTCTCCCGATCTTTTTTTCTCTGGATTTATGACTTGTGCTATCTTCCGTTTCTTCTTGCGTTTCTCCATAAAATTCAGGAATGTTCAAATCATCTTGAGAATCTAAAAAAGTATATTCCTCTTCTTCATAATTTGTTCCTTCGTTATCCCGGTAATATTTTGAATTTCCAAATATTTCTAATGGGTTTCTGATCTCAGTATGTTTTAGATATTCAAATTCTCCATTTAAAACCTGAATATATTCATCAAAAGTTACATCCGATTCATTAATCATTTTTCTTTCAAAAAGGGATTTAACAAATGGAATAGAATCTTTGTCTTTTAATTCTATAAATTCATTTAAAAGTATAGTTCTATTTTCTTTATTTTGTTCTTCCCGTATTATTTCTTTTAGAATAGGAATCGATTTTGTTGTAATCTCTTGATTATTTTTTGCAATCATTGCAAGAGATCTAAATGCTCCTTCTCTTATCCATATATTTAAATGACGATCTCTAATCATTTCGATAATGGTATCAAATGCCTCAGGGCCGAACTGTGCAAGAATACTTGACATTTCTTCAGTAAGCCAATCTCCAGTATCATTATAATGTTTTTTAATTGTCTTGACTATGGATTGTAGAGCTTGATTTCCTCCTATAACGGATAATATATGTATGACACAGATAGGAATCCAAGGTAAATTCCAATATCTATCAGTTTCCAAGACATTTATCAGATATGGAAGAACATTTTCTCTTTTATCTAAAATGTTTTGAATTATTTTAAGTGGAGTTTTATTTTTAAAGTTTATTAAATAATTAATTGATTCTATAATATTTTTATCATTTAGATCTTCTATGTTGATACTATTATTATCTTTCAAAACCTATTCACATTTATGTAATACATCATTATTTCTTTTTGTCGAAATCTTTCTTTTAATTTTTCCTTGTATTTCCTTAAAATGGTTCTATTTTCTTCTGTATCTTCGCATATAATATGGTATATTCTGTTTTCGTCATTATATAAAGCATCTGAATGCGGATCTTTCCAACTTCCAAGTATAGAATATTGATCAGCAGAACATCCATCAAACATTCCAACTAATTCATTAAATGTATCTACAAATTTCAATTTTTCTATTCTTTTGTTATTGTTATAAAATAATGGTAAATAAATATCCACTCGGATTGAAGACGATGATGATGGCAATTTAGTTACATTCTATAAATTATTCTGAATAGTATAATTTATTCCCATATCGTCTAGAACTTTTATATATTCTTTATTTATAGTATACTGGTGTTGTCCTGCACTCTTAATGGGAATTTTTTTTGTTAATAATTCATAGAATCCTTCTACTTCATCATCTCTTGAATTGAAAGATATTGTTAACAAGCTGGATTCTACATTTTGCATGTTTATCTCTTTACTATTCTTATGGAAAAGATTGGATATATGTTTTTATGTTAAATCCAATAATACTATATTAATACATAAATCAAATACTAGATACAAACTTATCGGAATGTGGATTATTATAAGTAGCTTCATTTCAAATTAGATTCAAATTTTTAATAAATTTGTATTTTCCTTAAGCAATCATATACTATAATAAAATATTTGGTCCCATTTTATAGAAGGGTTCAAATCCCACTAGCCACATTGCGATAATGGTTCTGAAATTGGAGTCACTCGAAAGATAAAAAAGTGAATAAATCTAATTTAGACGATTTTCATCTATAGAGCGAATCTAATTACTAAGGGCGCTCCTTAGTAGGAAAGTCTAGGGATCGTTCAAAAGAAATAGTTTCTACAAGGTCGGAAAGTTCATTTGGGAAAACTGGATTAACAAGAGTTATTATGCCATCATCATTTTTTTTTAATTCCGTCTTGAATACTTTTTCAAAAAGGTTTTTGTCTCCTTGAATTGTAAATGTTGGTGCTCCTGCTAGAGCTTTAACATCAAAGCCCAATTTCTTAAGGGTCTTAACTGCTAAATTCATATTTTCTTCTGAAGGTTTAAAATCCTTCACATTTTTAGAAGTTATTTGTTCGGAAATATTGGATTTTGTCATGGATTTTCCAGATGTTGTTTTTAATTCAACATTAGCTACTACTGGCAAGTTATCTTCATATGCGTTAATGAATTTGTGGTTATAAATATCTTCATATTTAAAATTCTTTATTAAATAATAGATTTTTGAATAAAAAATATATTCTTTATATAGATCTTGACCAATAGTATCTATACTTGTTATTGATTGTACATTTCCATATGGAATAAATAATACAATTATTATCATAGTATATGCATTTATACAATTTATATTATGATACACCAAATTATACAATAATATTATGATGCGAATCTTATAAATATTATGTATTTATAGTTATTTCATTTATACAATCCTAAAGTATTAAACAGAACATAATCAGCAATTAGTTGGTAGTCATAGAATGATATCAGAGGAGATTTTTACATAGATGCGCAACTCATTAGATAATTACCTATTTTTTGTTACAAGTGCAATTATGTAACAGTTATTTTTTTAACGGTTATACAATATGCTTTTAGTATCATCTCTTTTACCATGCTCTCAGATCTGTTAGTAGTAACATATTCTCCAAAAAACATACTCTTTATACAGGAAAATACTGTTTCTACAATCCATCTTTGTCCATAGTCTACACTATCATTCCATTGTTGTGGATTGGTTTTCTATATTTCAAAATTAAATAATACCTCTCCTCTCTTTACCAAATAGTCATGTTACTTGTTCCTGTTTACATGTATTACAGGCAAGATAGGTTAGCTTAATGTGTTAGGAATGACGAATTAACAACAAGGCAAGTTTACAAATATATCTATATTATTGGCAACTAATATATTAGTTCAAAATCAAAAAATAAGAAAAATGCTATTAGCAAAGATCTCGTGCTCGTCTTACAGCTTCAAAGGCATTCACCAATCCAGCTCCTGTTGCTAGATCAGGTCCACGTTTTGCCGAATTTGAACCCGTCGATGAAGAACATTTACCGACTGTTACATCGGTTGCAGTCTGGAATAATAT
>DATFCH010000365.1:0-4217 GCA_035253345.1 Nitrososphaeraceae archaeon | reverse complement strand
GATATCTTTAACTGTTGTTATATACTTTGATAGTCTATTTGTTGATATGTCAACAAAAGAAGATAGAATTAATGAAAGAACGAATCGAGATTTCAGTAACACCTTGAATCAACAACAAGATGCAATAAACAAGACTCTTGATAATACTTTAAACAATATAAAAAGAAGTACAGATGAAGCTACAAGAGAAATTCCAAAATATACACAACGTATTGCTGAATATCAAGAAAAAACCGTTCAAACTGTAAGAGATATTGCTTCTGATGTTATTGAAGCACAAAAACAAGTAGTAAACTCATTTCAATCACAAGTAGAGAACAATAGAGAATACTTTGCATTTTGGGATTTATATAATCCACAAAGAATTGCTGAAAATAATGCAATAATTGTCAACAATTTTACAAATCATCTATTAAATTCTAACAATCTAATAAATAATGCTCTTGGATCAAATATGAGAGTTTATAATACAGCACTGGAACAGACTCGTGATAATCTACAGACTTGGACAAGAACAAATACTGATTTTATAAAATCAGTTAATCGACAAAGTTCAGATATAAACAGAGACATCCAAAGAACAACTAGGTTTTAATTTTCTAACCTAATTCAATAATCTTTTACAATTTTTTTTAAATCTTGCATATATCATATTTTATTTTTATTTTAATAGTAATAAGATTATAAACCTATTATCTATAAATTAGAAAAATACAACTAGTATCGCTGCTGATATTAGAGAAAACCCTAATATGCAGAAAGTTATCATATTTTTTCTGCCTTTTAACATACCAGTATTATAAAATAATATATTAAAACATTTAGTATCAAATATTGTAGATATATTATCAAACATAATTAGTAAATTATGCCTTGTTGCACAACTCACTATTCCTAATACATTTAGCTAACTTATTCTAGTCATATTATGTGAACTGTAACAAGTACAATGAATATCTTGTTAAACGTGGTGAGGTATTACTTGATTTCTAAGTAATAGATAACTGGGATTCTGAATTAGCAGGTATGAACAAAGATAAAGAAGATAGAAAGTTCATATATCCAGACTCATTTATCAAATTACTTGGCTACATGACTTGGCTACATGAGAGCATATTTTCACTTACCATATAGACAAACAGATGGAGTAGTTAGGGAACATGCTTCAAAGAGGTTGCCATTAATTCCTAGTTATAGTAACATTAACAGAAGAATAAATAGACTAGATATCAAAATTTCTTCTAATGATGTTGATAACAAATCTATTCTATATAATGATGATTATTTTATAATTGCCATTGATTCTACTGGTGTAAAGGTCTCCAACCGAGGAGAATGGATAAGACGCAGGTGGAATATCAAAAGAGGATATCTGAAGATACATGTTGCCGTGGACATAAAAAAGAAAATAATCCTATCATTACAAGTAACCTAGTGAACAAGTACATGATGGAAAAGTACTGCCAGAATTTATAGATGATATAACAATAAAGTAGAATAAAATAGTAGACTCTACGATTGCAGATGGCGCGTATGATAATAACAATAATTTTCAGTATCTATCATTTAGAGGAATCAATCCGGCAATAAAGGTTAGAAAGAATTCCAGATGTAGGAAGACTAATCATTATTTGAGAAACAAGGCTGTAAAAATGCAGAAAAATAATATACACAATGGAAAGATAGTGTAAGCTATGGACAAAGATGGATTGCAGAAACAGTATTTTCCTTCATCAAAAGAATGCTTGGAGAATATGTTACTGCTATCAGATTTGAGAACATGGTAAAAGAGCTGATACTGAAAGCATCGTTGTATAACTGGTTTCAAAGTATAGCCATTAGATAATTATCAATTAGTATGGGAAGATATATTAATGAATATAAGTTATGCAACAAAGTAACAGATGGTACAAATTATATTAATGGTTTTGATACTCCTTATGCCATTGAAGGATAGTAATTTGATTATAATAAAACAAGGGATTTAATAGTATCAGGCATAACTAATGATTTTATTAAATCACTAACAAGTGGTTATGTGAAGGTGAAAGATCCCCATTCTAATGCAACTGGAACCGAAAACCCCTTCGCAATTAAGGAACAAGTCAGTGAAAAGATAAAATCAGTTCTTAATAGTGCCATAAATAGTGTTTTGTACAATTTGAACTCGCTTTTACTATCGGTCCTGCAACTTAAGTAATAAATTGTATGTTTAGTGACTCTTTAGATGACTTTGAATACTCCAAACAGGAAGGATTTATGTTTTTTTAATAAATCAAATCATGAATCAAATAAACTAAATTAACTACTTTGTTTTATTTTTATATCGTCTTTCTATCAAAATTCTATATTATTAATTTTTTTTAATTGTCATATTCTTCAAGTCTTCAAATCTTTGATTATATTGGCTACTAAATTAGTAGATGAACCCTAGAAAGTGTGAACCCTCTGGAGTGGAGCCGTCTATATAGTAGATTATAACACGTAATATTTACCTTTTATTATTAGAAACTTAAATAGACCTAAAAAAAATTATTTATTAATAGGATGATGAGGAGATTAAACAGAAAGTTCATTGAGACTCATACAACACATGTCCTCTAGTCTGGTTTTTCAGTCAAAAGAACTCCAGACAGAACCCTGTCATTTTGGAATGGCTCAGATTCATCATTCTACTAATATCATCATACACGAGTTGTATAATGATTGTAAATATATGGTAATGGTATTATTTATGATATTTGGTAATTAGCAAAAAAAATTATTTATTTTGGAAATTGTTAATAAATAAGTTCTAAATAATAATTATATATTTAAACTTTTTATATTAATTATTATTTTATTAGAAAAATACTTTTATAATTTTTATAAATATAGTAATAAGAAAAATATTAGCTATTGTTATGACAATAGTTAGTAGTAGTATATCAATAGTAGCAATAGACTTTCTATTACCACAGACTCCAAAGGCTACTAAATTCTTAATTAAGATAAAAAATCAAATTACATATCTATATATTTTATTTAATTTTTTAATTGATAAAAATGATGCTGTTAAGAGAAATGAAATCTGGTTATTTTATAATATGAAGCATAGGTTATTCTTTGAAAGTAAATAACAGTAAAAAAGTATTATTTTTTAAGCTTCAAAATTTTTCGGCGCCTCAAAAATTAGTTTTTGTAAATTGATATAGATCCATTTTTGAAATAATATTTCTTTTATATTGATAACAATTTAATGTATAAATATCTAAACAAAAAACTTTTTTTTCAGAAATTAATTAGAGAATAATTGTCTAATTTAATCCAATATTATTTTATAGTATATAGTATATATAACAATAGAGAAAAATATGATGAGAAATAGAGCTGTTTGTGCAATTCTATCTCCATTTGTTGTAATAACTACAATAGTGTATGCATTCTTATGTCCTATGTCCTTATTGGATAATGTTTATGCAGAAGGAGGAAATTTGTTTATTGTTAATGATGATAAGATTATGACATCTAGTCAGCAAGTAGAAGAAGTAGAAACGGAATGTAAATCTCCTTGTCCAAAATCTGCTGAAACGTGCATTACAATGTGTGCATAAACACATAAAATAAATAAATAATTTTTTTCCCTATTATTTTCTGCCTAGCAATATTTTTTGTTTTTATCATCCTGTTATTGTGATTTCAAAGATATTACAGAATGTTTTGACGACTATTACTACCCTTGTACAAAGAATAACAATTGTAATCTAGAACATGTATGCAATTGGATAAGGTTATTTATTTATCTATATAATTCAATAATAAGAAATAACATCATATTCAAAATTGGAGATAAAGTAGTCTTAAGTTAACATGACCGTTAATTCAAATAACGATGAATTACTTCTAGTAGCTTAGTATTTGTTATTGGTTTTTTGACAATTTCTAAATTTAAATCATTATGAGTTATATTATCATATGCAGTTATTAATACCATTTTTACATTAGGATTTATTTTTGATATTTTATTAGATAGCTCGCACCCCTGCATTGGTGGCATTCTATAGTCAATAATTATTAAACTAAAATCATAAGGATATTTACTAATATAATCAAGAGCCATAAGAGGGTTTGTAAACCCCATGACATGATAACTATTTTCTTGTAATATGGTTGTAAATAGAAAAATGACATCCTTTTCATCATCTACCACAGCTATTGAATTAGATTGGAATTCCAAG
>DATFCH010000364.1:0-2795 GCA_035253345.1 Nitrososphaeraceae archaeon | reverse complement strand
CCTGATCCACTTTCACCCACAATATTAGTTATTAATCCAGTCCTAATTCCACCATAAAGAAATCGGTCTATCTTTATTGATCCAGTAGATACAAGTTCCAATACCAATCTTAAAAATATATGATATAATTATTTAACCATAAAGGAACCTTTTTATTCTGCTATATGTGAAATTGAATTGCAAAGTGATATATTGATATTGTCAGCTAATTCAAGTTCTCAACAACCGAAAAGACCATTAACTATGCTACAGAAATCGTTAAATCAAAGGGTAGCAGTCAGATTAAAAAGCGAAATAGAATACAAAGGGATTATGAACAACGTAGATTCCTACATGAATCTCATCCTTGTGAATGCTGAAGAATATCTAGGGCCAAATGTGCTGGCCAATTACGGTAAGGTTGTTATTAGGGGTAATAACGTCCTTTTCATAAGATTAATTAAAGATCTATAGTTAATGCATAATTTAGATATTATCTTTCTTAAAAATGACTTCAAAATATTTATTTAGTTCTGAAAGTGTAACAGAAGGTCATCCTGATAAAATATGCGACCAAATATCTGATTCAATACTAGATGAATATTTGAATCATGATGCAAACTCTAGGGTAGCAATTGAATCATTAACTACGACGGGGACTGTTTTTGTAGCCGGAGAAGTGACTTCAAAGGGGTCTATCGACGTTCAAAAAATTGTTAGAAAAACGATACGAGAAATTGGCTATGATCGAGCAGATTTAGGATTCGACGGTAACAGTTGTGCCGTCCTTACTTCAATTCATGAACAAAGTGATGACATATCTCAGGGTGTTACTCCTACTGACTTAAAAGATCAAGGGGCTGGTGACCAAGGGTTAGTATTTGGATATGCTACACATGAAACACCAGAATTTATGCCCTTGCCGATTATCATGGCACACAAGCTATGTATGAAATTGAGCGAAGTTAGAAAACGAAAGGTGCTAGATTGGATACGGCCAGATGGTAAATCACAAGTTTCTGTAGTATATGAAAATTCACTTCCTAAAAGAATTGATACAGTAGTATTATCAACCCAACATTCACCTGAAATTGAACTAGATCAATTAAGGGAGGAGGTCATATCTAATGTTATTAAACCAACTTGTGAAGAATGGATTGATGACCAAACGCGTTTCATCATTAACCCAACTGGCAGGTTTGTCTTAGGAGGACCTTCTGCTGATACTGGTCTTACTGGGAGAAAAATAATAATTGATACTTATGGAGGAATGGGACGTCATGGTGGAGGTGCCTTTTCTGGTAAAGATCCTTCAAAAGTAGATCGATCTGCATGCTATATGGCAAGATATATTGCAAAAAATATAGTGGCAGCTGGACTAGCTAACAAATGTGAAGTTCAAATTGCTTATGCTATAGGAATGGCTGAGCCTGTTTCTGTTATGGTAGATACCTTTGGTACTGGTACAATTAGTCAAGAAGAAATTGAAGATAAAATTAAAAAACACTTTGATATGAGACCGTCAAAAATAATAGAAGCTTTATCTTTAAAAAATCCAATATATCGGAAAACAGCAGCTTATGGTCATTTTGGAAGAAATGAACCTTTCTTTACTTGGGAAAAAACTGATAAGACTACTGTATTGAAATAGTTATCTCAAAAATCCGTTTTTATGTTCTTTTAGTTTATATAATATTGGGATATCATCTTTGTATTATATCTTTAATACAATAATTTTCGTTTATATTTAAATTATGTTTCCTTTTAAAAAAACAGATTAGATTATGAATATCACGTGTAAATAGATAGTTTGAATTAGGATGTTCTAAAGTAACTGCCTGAGGCCAATCTATTATCCAAATTTCGTCATTATCATCCAATAGAATGTTATATTCACTTAAATCACCATTAATAATATTTTCATCATAGGCAATCCTTATTTGTTCTATTGTTTTATTAAAAATTTTTTTTGGATTCTGTAATGTTTTATAATCGACTAAACGTTTTCCATTAATTCTATACATTACTATCGAATGCATAGATCTAAAATAGGGAGTTGATATATTCATTCTTGTATTCTTTAATTTAACTAATACATCATATTCCCTTTTGGCTGCTTCAATATTAATTAACAACCAATTGTGATCATTTCTCTTTTTTTCTATGGATCTTTTCCGCTTGGTATCTGTAAAACTTATTCTTCCAATTCTGAAAATTTTTAAAGCCCTATTTTCGTTAAATTCAGAAATTGCTTCAACTACGTCTGATTCTTTTCCAATTCCTAAAGGATTTCCTATTCCGATTATTATATTTGAATCAACTAATATTTTCAAAGCATAAACATCTAATCCAGACGTAATTAATTTATATCCTTTATCTACTTTAGATATTAATTTTAATTTTGATAAATTGGTTATGGCAAACTCTATTCTATCTCTGTGTAAATTAGAATAAGACACAATTTCATTAATATTTATTATTTCATGATGTTTTATAGATGAAACAAATATCTTTAGAACTTGATATTCTAATTTTTCTAGGTTTTTAACTTTATTTGCAGATTCCTTTAACGGATACAATTTGGATTCACAAGCTTCATTTATAAATAAAATAACCTTCTATTTATTAAGTATTGGTAGAAGACAAATTTATGAAAATTTTTAACCAACAAGCTATCTATTTTTTAATCATGAAGGAATTTATAATATAATTATAAACTATTGATCAGAATGTGTAGATGAATTTATGAAGCAAGGAACTAATTTTCATAATGATAATAATTCAATTGATAATGATATGGAACTAGCAGAAATTGA
>DATFCH010000363.1:0-5720 GCA_035253345.1 Nitrososphaeraceae archaeon | reverse complement strand
AATTTCATCATTCAAATAGATCTAAAATCCCTATATGACGTCTAAGAAAGTATCATCATATTTTTTACATCTAAAATTAATATTTTCCCTCACTTTAAGCCTTGGATTGTTATATATCAATTATTTAAATATTAGATAAATATGTCTGTTGATAAAGATATATTTTATTCACATTTACAAAAAGTGCTAAAAAACTAGGGTCTTTGTAAAGATAAAATAGATAATTTTTTAAAATCTCTGATCGGATCTGAAAGCCAGCCAAAAAGATCTTCTAAAACCTTTTGGTCCATTGGTCCACTAGCAGTTATCCATTGGGATGAAGGATAGAATAGATGACCTAAGTCAGGATACGTTATCAAAGTATGATCGGGATGTCTTACTTCTGTTAGTTTTTGTTGTAAAAGTATTGCCTGTTCTATTGGGGTTTGTGACTCATTCTTTCCTTGCTGTATTAAAATAGATGTGTCAGAGGGGACTTTACCTATGATGTTCAATGTAGGATCCAAAGAGTAATGTGAGTTAATCCAGACAGGACAGGGGCTTTTAATACATTTCTCGTTTGCTGTTACAATTGACACTGAATTGAATAAGTCTATTAGTCTAGGTTTAAGTTCGTCATTAATACTTATGAATGTGTTATTATCTTTATTGAATTGGGGACTTAGTTGTTCGACTTGCCCATTAGCAGTAGTAGTATTTTGGGTTAAAAGTAGAGTGAGATTACCGACCATAGTTGTAAAAATAGGATTCTCGTCAGCTTCTTGTACTGATAACAATCCATTGTGATTATGGTCTAGAACCTGTTGAGCATAGTTTAGTGGTAGCGTCACTGCCTGGAAGTATCCTATATCAGCCAGGTTCTGAGCAAGTGCTCCCATTAGCACGATGTTATCTACTTTATCTGGATTATCAATGGCAATTCTTGGAACAATTGTTGTACCTTCACTATGTCCAACTAGTGTTACCTTTTTAGCATCAACCTCTGGTTGCTGTATAAGAACATCTAATGCTTTCTCAGCATCGTTTTTTAGATCGTTAACAGTTGCATTCCCCCATACATTGCTATTCAAAATTGTAAGATTTGCACCTATCGCCCTTTTGTCATACTGTAAAACTGCAAATCCTCTTTCTGAAAGATATTGTGCTATTTCAAAAAAAGGTCTAGCAGATGGATATATTTTTGAGCCTGTTTCATTATCAATTCGAACATAACCTGCCGTCTCATTCATATCCGCAGGTCCAGAACCAGGAACGAGAAGAACAGCTGAAAAGGGTCCGTTACCAATAGTGGGAATATTTAATCTAGCATTAGTCTTTACACCATCACCTAAATCAATAATCATGTTTCGATATTTTGTTGTCTCAAGGTCAGATTGAGCATGAATAGTATAATTGTTACCAGACAATAGAAAAAATATAGAACAAAGAAAAAGAGAAATTATTGATATTACTACCAATAGAATTTTCAATATAGAATTGTCATAGCGAGAATTATATAAGCATAGCGGGCATTTTGAGTATTGTATTACTCTAGGACATATGATAGCTGTTATACTCTTTTCCTGATAAATGTAATGAGTATTGTTACTACAGCGAAATGTAGTATATACAAGATTTAGAAAAGATAAAAAAAAATGATTTGTAAGGAATAGACTGGAAGAATGATTAGGATGTAAAGTAACTGATGTCTTCAAATATACACACATATTTCTCAAAATCATTGGAAACGTTAACAGAGAAAATTAGATAGGAACAAGTGAACCCTGAGAAATGCCTTTACCCAAGGGATTTGAATGGACATGGTTTCAGTGTTCAATAGCAGAGAGAGGATATGAAAATAAATGAGGAAACATTTACTGGAAATAAATTTATCAATGTAATCTAATATTATAATATTTTGATGAAGTCTTGATAGTTATAATATTGGTTTGACTGCATTATTTGGGGTTGCGTAATTAAGTCCTATTATAACTTTGTCTATTAAGAAAAAATACTTTTTCTTTGTATTACTAGAAAATATGCTTCTCCTAAAACATTCTATTAAATTTGCAAGCTACAACTCACCGTAAATTTTTAGTGGATATTATTATTACTATTCATTATTTTTTTCATACATAACGGCGATTCTCATTATAATCAAATTTTTGAATCAAAGGTCTATCATTATCGTATAAGTTTGAATTTTTGATAATTTCTAAATTACGTAAAAATTTCCTTGAAATTTCTGAATATGTGTAGAAACGGTATTTTCTTATTCTTTTCCCACCGCTATTACTACTATCATTATCATTAATTGTGGAATATGAAGGAATTTTAAATAAGTTACGTAAGATCTGATTACAAACGCAGTTTAGCCTCATCATATCTAGACAAGGAGTAGGCTCAAAACCAAAGTCAGGATTAGTGTCAATAATAATTGCAAAATAACGATTAATCATTTCATTTCATCTTCTGTTAGCATTGAAATAATTTGTTGATAAACATCTTCATTGTTTAAATCAAATATGTGTGGTTTAAGACAGGTTAGTGGACATACAAGTTTATTAGTTAGAGATTGAAATTCCCTCTCTAATTCTTCTTTTCTAGCCACTTCCAGTACTTATATTCCATTCATGAAATAAATATTTTTATAAACATAACCGGTGATGATATTAAAATATTGTTATTCAATATTTTAGACCATTTTTATCTATTTAATATAGATATGTATATTTTGATACCTTGTGATTTTTTTTATTGCCGAGTCAACAATGGCTTTCCATTACTGTTATCTATATATAACCAATACAATAATTATAATAAAAAAATAATTTCACCATAAATGCATTAAATTGATAAACAATAAATATCTACTACAGTCTTTAAATAATTAATTAATATCCATTATAAAATTGCCTATCTAAATATAAACTTAAAATTGTTTTTATAATTAAAATAATTTATTGGTTTTGTAGAGATTTTTATATATCCTTATGAAAAATACTTGGTCAATAGAATTAATCTTAATATCTTATTAATTACAGATAATAATATATGTCATTTATAAAAAAAGACGGCTTAATTGTCAATTCAGAAAATTCTAGTGAATTAACAGAAAACTTTTTTATTGATAATCAAAAAAAGCAAGTAGAGAATATATTATCTACTATATCTTATACTGCTAATAACTTTAACAGCACAATTTGTAAAAATTTCATAGACTATTCTATTTTCAACCTAAAAATTATGAAAACAATGAAAGATACTCAAAATAAAATCATCACAATAATAAAAGAATTTTCATACAATTTTATTGAAATACAAAAAAACGTAATTAATATAAATCAATATACATATTCTCATTTTTTCATTAACTTGTACAAATCATATCTGGAAATTTTTGATAATCAGGAAAAATATTCTAAATGATAGAATAGACTTTTACTAAAATATATTGATAATATACAACACATATATCAAATTAAATAATGAAAAAAAATTCGTGATATTGAGTGCAGAAAACCATTACTAATTCAAATACCTTAAACAAAAATATTACAGTAACTCATTGTGACAAGTAGAATAGATAAATATAATGAACAATAGTCTTGTTTGTTAATGATAATTTATTCAATATGTAGAATACAGAAATAAAACATACCTGACACGCGTCACCAGAATAAAGATTCTTCGGATATAAAGTTGTACTAGTTAAATTTTTCAAAATGTAGTAATAATAATATAACAAAATAATTAGGAATATTATCTATGAAATTGTGTAAGTCAATTTGAGTATAAAATACATCTTAGTCTTCTAAAATGACAATAGAGGATGAATTACAGTAAGCTATAAAAAATTAAATAAATAATTATTATAAAATCAATTCTAAACATCTTGGAGAATGCTATGCAAGGTGAAAATACCCATTCTCCAGGTTTAGTAATTTATTAGATTTGCAGAAGATAAAACAAATTTGTTAAAGTATACATAAAACTAAGCATCATTTTAGATACTAGTAAATCAAAAAGTAGATGAACCCGAGAAAACTACGGGCCCGTCGGGAGTGGAATCGTCCATGTAGTAGGGTTCAACTACATAGTATTTAGCTTTTATTGTTAGAAACGTAATTTTAAATATGAAATATGGGAAATGTGTTGACAATTAGAATCAGATTTATATAATTGCTACATCATCCATGACTAATGATTAATAACAAATTAGTATTTGGAATAGGAACTGTGTTAGTTTTAATGACTATGCTAACTTTAAACATTCCTTCAAAAGCAATAATTGCACAACAACAAGGAGAAGAAAAGACTATGATACCAATGGATAAAATAACTCAAAACATGACAAAAGAAGAGATATCAAAAACAATAATGCAAACTGTTATTGATGAAATAAAGAAAAGGAATCCTATGTATGCAGATATAATTGATAAAATACCGACTATGAGTATGGAAGAAACTCTCAAAAGCCTCCTTGCCGTTGATGACTTGGAACAGCTCTTAAAGATACATGCCCAAAGCTTGGTTGAAGGTAAAGCAATAAGCAGTAACGAAACAACTATAACAAAATAGTAACTCCAATATAATATTTTCATAATTTTTTTATAAATTGTACAAATGTTATCATATTAATAATATTTTGTAATTTTATAATTAGGAATATCAATAGCGGTTCTAAAATAAGAGTCTTATTTAGATATATTAAATTTGTATTTACATTTTCTTATTTTTAAATTGTTTTTGAAATCTCGAAAATAATAAAAATTAAAAAAGTTATGGTTAATTGTTAAAGCATAGCACATTTGTTACAAAACTTAGAGTTGTTGGAGGGTTTGTAAAACCATAAAGTTTAACTTCTGCCCTATAATTATTACCTGTATTAGTTCCTAAAAATTCTATATTGAATTTATCGTGACCCGGATCTATTGGGATAAAACTATTTACATCGAAATTACCACCTATTGTAGGATCTCCCGGATCACAAATGGCAGTAGAGATACCCAGGGTACCAAATTGAGATCCACTAATAGTGACTGGATTACCTGGTCTAAAATATAAGTTTGCAAAACTTATTTGATTCGGACCTGGATTACCTTGAGGACCTGGGTCACCCTGTGGACCTTCTGGACCAATTGGACCTGTTTCACCTGTTGCACCTTGAGGACCTATTGGACCTATTGGACCTGTTTCACCTGTTGCACCTTGAGGACCTGGGTCACCCTGTGGACCTACTGGACCAATTGGACCTGTTTCACCTTGGATACCTTGAGGACCTATTGGACCTATTGGACCTGTTTCACCTTGGATACCTTGAGGACCTATTGGACCTATTGGACCTACTGGACCAATTGGACCTACTGCACCTGGTGGTATTTCTAAATTACAAAACTCCGCAGAACTCACATAGAAGCCTTTAAATGTTCCAGTTTCACAAAATTGTTTCTTATCTTGGGTAGGAGATGCAGCGAAAATTTCGGTATTATAATTTTTTGAATTGAAGTTATTTTTATTTTGATTATTGATGTCATTAGAATTAAGTTTTTCATTATTATTGTAATAATCCATTGCTCGTAATTTTTCAAACACTATTTTTTCTTGACCATTGATTTGTTCAAGCATTGTTTTTTCTTGACCATTGATTTGCTCAGCAAATGCATTATTAATTGGATTTTTAGTATTTGAAATGGAAAATATCGCATATGTAAATAATATTGTACTTAAGAAGGTTATAG
>DATFCH010000362.1:0-3424 GCA_035253345.1 Nitrososphaeraceae archaeon | reverse complement strand
AAAGGCTGATATAATATACGATCTATGATAAATTATAATAAAAACAATAATTATGATGATTATATCCCCTCTTATGAGGAAGAGGCTATAATAATACATTGGTTAAGGGGACACACTAGAGAGGAAATAGCTAAAGAATTTTACATAAGTACAGGAAAAGCATCAAACTTATGGGGCAAATTTAAGGACAAACTAGGTCGTTATCAAGCTGACGCATTGAGAGAATTTGGAAAACAATTACGAGTACAGAATATGACAGCAGAGAATTGTGCAGTAGGTTTCAGAATATCAAAGATTATAGAAAAATTAGGAATACCAGACGAAAAAATTGAAGAATCCCTTAATACTTTTAATGAAGTTTTAAAAGAGACGGGTATATATCCAGAGACTTTGAGAGATGCCTTGATACACTTTGCCCAGATTTCAGATAAAGTGCCTTTTTCAGAACTCCCATATTATCTACAGAAAATAAATCAAGAAATTAGAGAAAAAGAAAACAAAAAGAAACAGTTAGAAGAAGATATACAAATTCTCGAAAAGGAAAAAGCAGTTACAGAAGAACAAACAAGAACTGCATTGAGAGAAACAAATACAACATTATTTCATCTAAATAATTTTATAGAGACAAAAGTTAAACTAGCAAAATTTGGTATTATTGTAGAAGATATTGATAAATTTACTAGATGTGTAGAAGGAGTTGCAAGACATTCTAATTTTGATACATTCAAAGTAATTGAAAAATTCTCTAATTATTATACATTAGAAAAAGATGTTGAAAGTAAACAACAAAATAAAATGGATTTAGAGACCAATATTGAAAAATTAAAAGAGAGAGAATCTGAATATGAAGAAAGATTAAACTTAAAATCAATTAAATTAAAGAATTTGGAAGAACTAGAAAAAACAGGATTTACCATTCAAGAATTAAAAAAGGTAAACAGTATGTTAATTGAAATAGCACCTAAAAACCAGATTACAAACAAGGAACAGATAAAAACAAAATTTTTTGAACAATTTGAAAAACTTGAAGATAGAATGTCATTAGAAAGTAAAAATAATACAGCAATGCAACTAAATCTTTTTCTTGAAAATCAAATTAGAACGAATAGACAGACATTGCATTGTCAAGGTGTAGTTGGAGATATCCTAAAAAATTTGCTTCAAAAAGGAATTACAGAGAATCAAATTGTTGCAGTAAAGGCATTAATTGACATTTTATCATATATTTCGTCTTCAGAAGGAAATAATAGTATAAAGAAAAATATCAAACATGAAAATTTTACCAATTTATATCTTAATAATAATAATAAGAGTAATAGTAATAATAGTAATTGGGGAAAGGAATATGAAAAATTGAAATGGCCATTGAATTTAATTTTAGCTATAGATCAAATTTATCTTTCTAAAATCCAATGCTTTAAATGGTCCTGTTAACTTAAGACTACCACTTTATCACCAATTTTGAATATATTTGTATTTCTACGTATAATAATACAAGGTATAGGAATGAGTTTGCTATTCAGTTGCAAAGATGGGAAAAATTTACCTTAAGGTAACGCAGAACTAAATTTTTATAACTAACCAATATCCAAAATCTAATCTTAACACATATTATTATTAATATTTATTATACTTTTATTTTTTGAAACTCTTATATTTAGAGCATTTACTAATTGTAGATTCATCTTTTAAACTATCATACATTAACATGACTGAGAATATTTATTTATTTATTTATTGTAATAATTCTATTTGTAAACATGTTCCTTATTAATACTTCAAAATGTAAATTCTTTAGCTTTGAATTTTACCTTCCTATACGTTAGTCGAATCCTATGAATGAATATTTATACGTTTATCTATTTTACTATGATTTAATAAAAAATTAATTCAGATTAAAGTTAAATATTATTATTAATCTTAATTGAAACAGGATACAGGTCTATAAATATTGCAAAGAGATAGAGTTTATCTTATAATAGATATTTTAACAAAATTAATAGAGTATGGAGAAATTAATCAGTCATCTTTATTGTTATATTGTAGATTAAACCTGACAAAGCATAAAGAGATATTGGACGAATTAGAGAGAAATAACTTTATTATAAAAAAGCACACAAACGAAGGCAAAAGATTTATAATTTCATATTCAATTACTTCTGAAGGAATTGAATTTTACAAGAAAATTTTAGAACCTTATGAAACATTCTTTCCACGAAAATAATTTACATATTGTGTAAATATATAATTGAATAGATGTATATATATAATAAATATAAATTTGATAAAATACTGTTAACAATATAATAGAAGACAGAAAAAATATTTATTTATCTATTTATTGTCATTATTACTTTCGTCGGTTTTATCAAAATTGAATTTATTAGAAATATATTGTTCAACATTGTCTTTTTCTTTTTTATATGATTCATATTTCTTATGCCATGAACCTATTCGTTTATACTGAATTATTCCAGTAACAAAAAGAATAGAAGATATTATTATTACAGCAGATAAAAATATAATTAATCCAAATCCAAAATCACTTTCAGCTTCTAATATTCTAAAAAAGGATTGATGAGTAAATAGATATAAAGCCAATGAAATAGCTATTGGAGCAAGAATAATAGACGAAAACGAAACTCCTATAAGAAACTTCCTAATTTTATGTATTTGTTCGATAAAACTATCTAAAAGAGAGAGTATATTATTTCTTTGAATATTTATTACTGTATGATCATTATCACTAGTATTCAATTTTAATATCACTCTATTTTGTATGATCACCGGTTACGATTATTTTACCCTTCATTTCAGGATGAATACTACAATAATAATTAAAAGTTCCTGTCTTATTTGCTGTAAATGTTACTGTTTGAGTCTGGAAATATCCTAAATCATTCGTATGAACTCCAAATTCATCTATATTCAAATTGTGTTTAGAATGAGTTTCTGAATCTTCATTAATCAGATGAATAGCTAATGAATGACCTTGATTAAGCATAATTGTAGGATTATGTCCTGTCGAAAATCCACCTCTATTACCTGCTCCACTGTTTAATAACTTAGCAGTTCCCGTTGATTGACTAGTGAACACATTTCCTTCATTTGGCACATAGGTTGCTTTCATAAAAAAATTTCTAGGAGGAGATAAAAGAAAATTTCCATTGAATGATTTTAATGAAGTAATACCACCATAAATAATTAAACCAATAATGGTAAATGAAATTCCGATTATTATAATTTTTTTTGGAGTTATTTTATTCTTATTATTTTTTTTCTTTTGATTAATGAGATTATTTTTTTTTACCATGAAAAAACTGTAGAATTTTAATATTTAAGTAATACTTAACTAAGTTAATATAGTTTCCCAATATAGTTATAAAAAAATTGTGTTAAATCTTTGCTAGATCATCTATTTTGT
>DATFCH010000361.1:0-6674 GCA_035253345.1 Nitrososphaeraceae archaeon | reverse complement strand
TTCAAGTTTCTTCTCTGATGATAAATACGTTGATATTTCAATAAACACATCATTGAAGTTAAATTTTAAAGGAAAGATATATTCTTTGGAAGAAGGTATTACATCCGTTCCATTATCACTTGCGGTCTATCTTATCTCCAAAAAAATAGCAAATGTGTTAAATTATACTTCTTAACATATAAATTTATAAAAGTTATTTCTATATTTATGAAATTACTGATTGTCAATAATAATTCTCACTTCGTTTTTGATCTTATTGATATTGTCAGAAATTTTGGTATAGAATTTGAATGTAAATTATATTCACAAATTCCTTATAATGAATTATCATCATATGATTCTATTATATTATCAGGAAGAAAAAAATTCAACAAAGAAACAAACTTTCAAAATAATAGGATAATTGATTTCTGCGATATTCATGATATCTCTTTACTAGGAATTTGTTATGGTGGTGAAATGATCAATTTGTATTATGGTGGATCTTTAGTTAGAATGAAAAATGCTATCTATGGGTTTGTAAAAGTTACTTCTAATAAAAATAATATTTTGTTACCAAAAAATTCTTCTATTTTTGTCTATCAAAGTCATATGTACACTATTTCAAGATTGTCATCAGAGTTAGAACTTTTGGGAAGTTCGGTCGAAATAAAGAATGAAATTTTTAAACACAAGAAAAAAAATATCTTTGGCTTACAATTTCACCCGGAACGGAGCGGTAACAGTGGAAGGTTATTAATTTATAATTTTTTAACGCATTTAAATTAGATATCATTTTTATCTTTTGAATGTTATAAAATAAAATAAATAATTTAAAATATACAATATCGACATATTCCTTAATTATAGTTTGAATACCGGGTTTGAGATTTAACAAGAAAAAACCAGATATATTTTCTTTAAAATTTCAAAAATAAAACATAAAATTCTCAAAAAGAGATAATAACCATATTATTATAAACCTGGTCTTAAAATTAATAAAATAAAATTGCCAATAACTAGTCAATTCAAATATAGGATAGTTTTTATTTGATTTAAATTCTCTTATAATGATTGCAAGATCGGTTTTCACACGATTTAGATTTACCATTAATGGAGGAAGGTAATTCTCCTATACCACTTGCCATTGCAGTCATAATGCAATATTGGGGAGAAAATATTATCAATTCTGAGAAAAATATTGTTCCAAATAATTCAATAAACATTATAGATGGTATTGAACTTGCTGAAAAAAAACATTATTCATCATTTATTTATAAGAGCTCTTTAAAAGATATTAAGAAACGAATAGATCAAGGAATACCTCCAATAGTTATTTTTCCAGGGTTACATCACTTAACTCAACATGCATTATTAATTACTGGGTACGATGAAAACGAAAAAAGGATTACAAATTATGTGCCTCAACCTGATACTAAGGGTTCGATTCCAGAATCCAAATTTACATCTGAATGGATCCAAGAAGATAATATTGTAATCATAATAGTTCCTGATGATATGGGAAATCTTTTTTCTAAATCAGATGTTGATTCTACAAAGGCATTTAAATTATGTTTTAAGGCAGAAAAAGATTTTTCGAATGGTGATATTGAATTAGCAATCGCAAAAATAAATCAATCTATTGCTATGGATAAAACTAATGCATTTGCTTGGACATTATTGGGAAGCTGTTACAGCGAAACAAATAATCCTGAATGCATTAACTGTTTTTCTGAATCAATAAAACTGAACAGGAATTATTACTTAGCATATAAAGGTCTAGGCAATTTTTATTTAAAAATAAAAGATTACCATAAAGCGGAAAAATATTACTCACAAGCAATAGATATTAACCCAAATAGATACGGTTCTATATTTAAAAACCGTGCGGTTTCAAGACTGCACTTGAATGATAAACCTAAAGCAAAACAGGATTTACTCTTGTATTTGGAAAAAACTCCCAATGCAAAGGATAAAACTCAAATCACAGAATTCTTGGAAACACTTTAGATTAAATTAAAAATACTCAAATGAATAGACATATAAAAAAAATTACTTTATTAATTTTTCCTACCTCACCAACTATAATTAATGAGGTTAAAAATTCAACAATCAGTTTACTAAAAAAAAATGATATTTCTATTTCACAAATTATTACTGAAAAAAGTTTTTTTTCCTTGTACACAAAAACAACTATCAAAGCACTCAGAATTCTTTCATCGTGTTTAGGAATTAAAAAAATTGAGTTGGCATATTATACAGCTAATGAAGACCAATCTCTTCTAGATACGATTATTAAAGTTGGTCAGAAAATAGTTTTTAATGAGAACTTTTACATTAAAGTATTTTCAGAAAATTCAAATGTAGTAGCTAGAGATCTTGAATTTGTAGCAACCGGATTATTGATAGAAAAACTAGCCAATAAATTGTCAATTCCATCTAATAATGAATATAACGCAAGTAAATTAATAAAGGTCTACATAGTAAAGTCTCATTCATATATATCTTTTAAAACCATTAAGGGAATAGGTGGAATGGTGTTTGGATATCTAAAAAAAAGGATTTTCATAATTGTCTACGATAGATATTCCCTTTATTGTCTAAAAAACATAATCTTATCTGGATTTACACCTGATATCTTTATTTTATTCTGGGATTATACAGATTTAAAAACAAAATTATATTTAATTCATAATATTATAAATTACACTAATAGAAATAAAATTAAAATACAATTACTACAAATAAATTTATTATTTTCCAACTCGAAAGATAGAAAAGATAACCATATATTGGATTATATGATAATTAACATTTGTTTATATCTAACTAATCTAAAATATATTGCTCTTCCCTATAATTTATTAGTTCATCCCATCAATTTAATTGAAAAATCTTTTAAGCTGTGTATTCATGAAGGCCGCATTCCCTGGTATCCATGTCTTTATGAAGACAATATGTCTAACATAATTGAAGAAAATTTCGAACACATGAATTCCACATTTATTAATAGGAAAGAATATCCTGCTAAATTTCAAGAAATGATAAATAGAAAGCAAAGAACACTCAATCTAAAAAAAAATATAAAAACATTTTATGTCCAAAACAAATCACTAAATATAAGACCTAACTATATTGACAACATTTTGAACTCCGTTTAATTTTTCACAAAAATTCATTATTTCAATTGAACGCGTCATGAATTTATTATTATTTAATATTTCATTTATAGCATATAACAATTTTTCAGCAAAATTATCTTGATCATTCAATATTATACCAATACCAATTTTTTCTAATTTGCAAGAATTACTAATCTGTTCAGCATGATTTTCTATTGGAATAGTGATAATTGGTTTTCCAAATTGAATCGCCTGTGACATTGTTGTGTGGCCTCCTCGTAAAATCAATATATTGCTTAATGCAAAAAGCTCGTCGCGTATGGGACACCATTCGTAATACCACCCATTTTCCGTTAATTTTTGTGGGCAGATATCTCCATTAGGTCTACCTTCTGAAATCACATATTGGATTTTATTTTTATAGTATTTTTGACCAACAAGTATCTTTTTAATAATTGGTAACCTCGTCTTTGATGGACCACTTATATGAAAAAACACAATTGGTTTTCCCTTTGTAAAATTCAACAATCTCATAACTGAATTAATTCTTTGATCTGAAATATTCTTCTTAGGACTTATAAATCCAACATATTTTATTTTTTTCAAAACTGAACTGGTATTCCAAATATTTGACTCTGAGATAGTATAAGGAGGAGGAAGATCAGGAACAAGAATTTCATTTGAAAGTGACCATAGAGTCCCTATAAACTCTCCATTTAGATTTTCAAAGAATCTGCCTACTTTAAAAGAATGTAGCCTTGGTGATAGGAGAAGTTTAATTTGATTAAGTAAAACAATAGATGGAATTCCTAATAGCTTTGCCGAAACAATTGAAGACAATCTTGAATCTGAAACTACAATATTTGGTGAGTATTTTATCATCAAACCCACCTCTTTGACTACTTGTGAGGTAAAATTTTTAAACCAACTGGGTATATTGGATAAAGAGTTTTTCATAGAAAAACTTCCTTGTGAGTTCCAAGAAAATTCAACAGGAGGAACTCTATTACAATCATAACCATACCTTGATATAAAATCAACTGCTTCACCGAAAGAAGAAAATTTTATTGAAATATCATCATTGGTTTTTACTCTTTCAGCAATAGTAAGCAATCTACTAGCATGACCCAATCCTACCCCATAGGGGGTAAAATATGCCTTTTTTATCATTAACGAACACTGTTATTAAGAAATATATCGAATCTAAAAATTAATAAAAAAACAATATAGGTCTGATTTAAAGAAATATTGGGTTGTTAGAAACTTTCGGAATTGTTGATATCACTATAAATTAATCTCATCTCGTCAAATGTTAACTTTTCTCCACTTGACATCTTCTTTAAAGCTTGTTCTTTCATAGAGTTCCAAATCTGTATGTTTTCTTTATTTTTCCTAGCTCGATCTTTAGATGCTTGAAAACCAGTATAATTTTTATCATGGCTATCTCTAGTTCTTCGTTTGCCACCAACAGAATTTATCTTTGATTTTCTAAATTCTATTGCATTAATCTGTGTATTTACCATTTCTAATTTTGCGGAAGTCTCCCTAACATCTCTAATTATCTTTCTTCTTTCTTCGTATAACTGTTCTCTATTGTCTAGTAACGTATCTAGTACTTGCTTGAGTTCTCCAATTTTATTTCCAAATTCAGATCTCTTATCAAAGATTTCGTTAATTTTGGATTTTAAATTGCCATACTGTGATGATATTGTTCTAAAATGATCTTCTTTTTTATGGATAACCTTCATTGCATATAATTTAGTCGCTATTTCCTTTGAACGAGTAACCAATTTTCGTTCTTCTTCTTTTGATAATTTTTTAGTCTGAATATCTCTTTCTAATTGTTCAAGAGTTTTAGTCAATTGCTTAATATTAATTCTATCTTTAGTTGATCTAGTTCCTGTTTTTTCATCAATCACCTTAAGCTGACTTCTAGCTTTCAGTACCATATCTTTTAATTCCATAAATTTGGGAAATTCTTCTTCTTTAACATCATTCACTTCTTTCAGTTTTATTCTTAGTTCTTCAAGCTTTTCTCTTTCTCCATCTATTTGTTTTTTGGTAACATCTATCTTTTCATTTAGGTCTTCTATTGTCTTTTCTCCACTTTTTTGATCATCAAGTAAGGAATTTTTAAAGTCTATTAAGGTCTTAAGATTTGATTCTAAAGAAACAATATTTTTTTCGTGATCCATCCTTCTTGAATTGATACCTTCGTTGCTCATAGCATTAATCTCTTCGGTTTTATTCACGCCGCTTTAGAATTGTACTAAAATTTAAAATTATATATATTTTTATCACTTGTTAATATTATTATTAATATTATTACGAAGTTAAATCAGCCTATAATTTATATTCTATTGACTATATAATAAAATTGAAAGGAATGGACGATTTTGAAAAAGAGTTTCCTGAATTTGATTGGAAAAATACTCCTGCATACAAGCATCCTATGGGAAGAGATTGCCCTTGTCCCAAACATGAATATATTCGTGAGCAAATTAATGTTGCAAAGAATTTAAATCAAACCAAAACCAATAATAAACAACGCGCACAAATCACATTGAAATTTTGTCCTGATCATTATAATGTATATTTTCAGGAGGTAATTCCGTCCATGCCATTAAAACATAGACTAATGACGAAATTTGCACTAAAGCTTGGAGCAATAATCATCCAAAAAATACCATATATGCAGTCTGATCAGTGTTTTTACTGCAAATTTGGTTCTGGGGGATTTGATAAACGACAAGAGCTTCCACCAATTTAACCATAGTGCTTGTTCAACATATTTTTTATCATGTTTCTATGACTATAAACGAATCCTAACGCCAGTATATTTCTTAAAATGATTGAAAGGTATGGTATTTTTTTGTTGGTCGCTCCTTTATATCCAATTAAAAATTCTTTTTCTACTAGTCTATAGAGATTTGGATCCAAATCAATAATACTGGCCAAAAAACTACCAATATCCATACTTTGAGAAAAGATTGAATCACTTTTTTGAATAAATCCAAGATCTATTCTAATCAATTCTCTTTCTTTAGTCACCAGAAAATTTTGACATTTATTATCAATAAAGACCATTCCACTTTGGTGCAGCTTTCCAGTAATTTTTCCAACCTCAAGTGCTAGTTCCTCTGGTTTTTCTGAATTAAAACAAGAATAAAGATTACCACCCTCAATAAACTCTTCTACAATTTCATTCTCAGAAATAGAAAAAAGTTTTGGAGAATTAATTCCTATCAATTTCAATTTATTTCTGGAATGAAACCCTTCATTTTCCAATATTTTCTTGCCTATTTCAGGAGGATGAGCAGGATTACAAGAACAAATCGAAATTAAGGTAAAACAAAAAATTAATATGAATTGCCTAAATCTTGTAAAGGATTTGTTTCGTTTTACTACTACTAGATTATTACCGAATTTTGTTTTAGTGATTTTTCTTTCCCAATTTATAAAATACAACCTAATTATACTTATTTGATTTCTTTATAATTTTTATTAAATAATTAAGAATGGACCGGGTGGGATTCGAGCCCACGATCTCAGCAATGCCAATGCCGTATCCTA
>DATFCH010000360.1:0-2065 GCA_035253345.1 Nitrososphaeraceae archaeon | reverse complement strand
TAGTAATCTTCATCTTTGATAAATCCAATTTTCCATTTTTGTAGTTCGCTTTCTTCCAGCAACCATACTTGAATTTGTTTTTTTATTTCATCTCTTTCCATCGCGGTATATAGAAAAAGTTTCTTGTATTAATAGGTACACTAACCAACAACCAATCAACAACCAGCCAATCAACTTTATAGAAAGTAAATAATAAAAGTAATTGAAGATTGAAGTAGTGATTGACTTTGATTCAAAATGTTATAAATGTTTAAATCTATGTTGTTTATATCATATTTACTGCATTTTTTTATTTTTTCACATAAATTATTCTTATTTTCAACTGAATAATTTTTAAAATAAACCCAAGTTGAATAATGAAAAATTAGGTTTGACCATTCAATCATATTCTTTAATTATACATCCTTTTATAATTAAAAATAAGAAAAGGAAAATTATTTTAAAGGTTATTCATCCTTGCATTTAAAATCACCATCTTCTGATGGATGAGGGGATTTTTTATTATCCATGATTTTCCACTGATTAGCATATCTGACAGAATCTATTTCACAAGAAGATACCTTTGTATTTACTTCATTTACATTTGGTGACATTAATGTATTTTTATAATTTGCATGTCCTAATCCTAGGGCATGTCCTATTTCATGTTTAGTAACATATTCTAAAGTTTGGAAATCCAATGTAACGCCATATAATTTTTTTGAAATTGAAATTTCTGCAAAATTTATAAGTTTATCTTGATCAAAATATGTTACTGTTTCACCAATTTTTTTTCCTTTACCTTTTTTAAATTTTATTTCTATATCGGCATCAGATTCATCTTTTACATATTTGAATTTTATTGATCCTTCAAGTACCTTTTCCCACTCCTTGATAGCCAGTTTTACAATTTTAGCCAAATCAGATCCACCATTTTTGATAGAAAAAGTTAATACTCCATCTTTTAAAGAATCTCCCAAGTACAACACAATTCAATTAATTTCTTGGTTTCAGAATCTCCTTTTTTGGCAAAGGCCAGGTTAGTATTAAGTAATATCATTCCCATAAGAAGGATACAAGATATAGTTACAATAATGTAAAAATTCAAGTTTATTGCTTCTCTTGATATTTACATAGACTTTGCATATTCATCTTCGTATTCAAATTATTGCTCATGATCATCCTATTTTTTGATCATATTTATTTCTAGATAGAATTATACAAGTTCCGTTTTTCTTAACAAGTAGATCGAATATCAAATAAATACTATACCTCAAGGAAAATAACATTCTATTAATAAATTATATTTATTATAACTATATTTTTTATAACTATAAAGTTAGGGCCACTATTTAGATCTATATATTTAATTTGGCTCTGTTAAGTTAAGATTTATTAACCTTTGCTATTCAATTCATTAATGAAATAATTCTCAAATGTTGTATCATTGTACATTGATACAAAGAATTGTATCCAGTTATTTACATGAAATAGATTACATTCATTTTTCATGCATGGATAATAATCATCAAAACTTTCTATTCTATCTTTGAAATACTGATTAACTCTTTCTATCAGACTTTTATCTAATGGTGAATGTAAGTAATGTTTCAGTCTCAATATGTTACATGCTTCATCATCATACCATGTTCTACCATCAGTGTATACACTGTATGTCTGCCATATTTTTCAACCAGTGAACAAATAAATTTTTCAGCAACGAGCATATTTCTCCTCCGAGATATAGATTCCAAGCACTGAACAATGTACTGGTTCAATACAAATCCATAGCCAAAAGTGTTCATTACCAATCTGAATAACAGTTTCGTCTATTATAAAAGCAGAGACTCTTTTCCTTTTATAGATCTGCAAAGAACCAAATCTTTGAATCCAGTTCCATATAGAAACATAACTCCTTTTCTCATCTTTAAATGGCTCCAATGTCTTTGATGTATTGCGTAAACTTAAACCAAGAATGTGCAAATACAATGAATACATAACTACAATAGTGGATATCTTCTTTCTCTCACATGTTATAACCATAACATGAGAATAGAGACATTCACAGCTATAGATTTATCGTTAA
>DATFCH010000359.1:0-3395 GCA_035253345.1 Nitrososphaeraceae archaeon | reverse complement strand
TTATCATGGGACATGATAACATCTATTACTCTTGAACTACAAATTGCGTCAAAAATGGTTCACATACTTCCGAGCCCGTATACTACTAGGGCTAAATATTCTTAAGTTAAATTAACTCTTAAAGTTATAATGTAAATTCTTAAAATAGGCTTTCAAATCATTATTTTAAGAATTTTTAAATAAATTATATAAACTAGGTTAATTTATTAATCTTTAGGATATTTTAATAATATAAACCCGCGAATGTAGTTGCAGGGTTCGAGTCCCACTCCCGGCGCTCAACTTTGGGGTTTGTACAATAATTTTATTAATATCTCAAAAGATATTGTTATTGTAAATAAATAAAAAATGATATTGCAAACATCACAAATACAATCAAATCAGAAGAATGACCATTA
Organism: Nitrososphaeraceae archaeon; assembly: GCA_035253345.1. Classification (GTDB taxonomy): domain Archaea; phylum Thermoproteota; class Nitrososphaeria; order Nitrososphaerales; family Nitrososphaeraceae; genus TH1177. The sequence goes on along the minus strand of DATFCH010000359.1, from coordinate 2,997 downwards.
CAGAATAGAAAAAAAGATTGATATATTTACAAAACAATTATTCAGAGCATATTATAAAAATACTTTAATAAAACTCGCCGATAAAAATATTGAAAATGCTAATATCATATGTGATTACATTATTGCTGAACAAACTGAAATCAATATAAAAAAATTCGACCAAAGAAAGTAGAATTAAAGTTTTAGTTTGGTTATCCAATTTTTTTGAAAATCAATTATCTTTTCGAGAAATGACAAAACAAGATATTTTGGATTATTTAAATAGTCTTAGAAAATCAGTACCCGAAGATGAAACCCAGAAATGGATAGGATCATACAATGTGAGACAGATAATACTAAATAAATTTTTTAGATGGTTATATAATCCAGATGAGCCAGATCAAAGAAAACGAAAAACACCTAACATAATGATTGGCATAAAACAACTAACACGAAAGGAAAAGACACTGTATAAAAACTCTGATTTATGGATCTCAGAAGAACATACCATATTTTTGAAATATTGTCCTTCCAAAAGAGATAAGGCTTTTCATACTATGGCTAATGACACTTCTGCAAGGCCTCATGAACTTTTAAATTTAAAAATTAAAGATATTATTTTTAAAGTAACTGATGATGAAAAGCAATACGCTGAACTCCATATAAAAGGATGAAAAACAGGATCTCGAACAGTTCCACTCATAGATTCAATTCCGTATTTACGGGATTATTTGCAAAATGAACATCCAACACCAGAAAATCAAAGTTCATGGCTTTTTGTATCTGAGACATACAGAACATATGGAAATAAATTAAGTTATGATGGTTTAAGATACAAGTATAGTAGATTTTATAAAACAAAATATTTTCCCAATTTGCTTAAGGAAGATAATGAAACAATATCAGAAGTAGATAAAGCATATATTAAAAATATGCTTACAAAACCATGGAACTTGTATATTTTTAGGCATGGTAGTTTAACAGAAAAAAGCCAAGTTCTAAAAGAACATGTGTTAAGAAATCATGCAGGTTGGACTATGAGTAGTAAAATGCCTCAAGTCTATTTACATTATTTAGGAAATGAATCAGTCAATTCTCTGTTAGAAATAAAAGGTATTATAAACAAAAATAATAAAGGAAAATCTAATTTATTAAAATCAATTTATTGTCCTCATTGTAATGAGCCAAATATACCTGATTCTAGATTCTGTCTAAAATGTAAAATGATTTTATCTTATGATGCATATGAAAATACTATAGAGGATCAACAGAAGAAAGAAAAAGAACTTAAAGAATTTAAACAAAAATATGAAAATGATATACGATCCTTAAGAGAAGAAATGGAAAATAGGTTTCAAATGATACTGAATAAAATCAATATTTCTCAATTAAGTTGAAAATGAATATACTAAAACTCAAGATTTCCCAATATCGATTAATTCATTATATATTTTTGCTAAAATAGAGAAATTTTCAGTATGCACATTTCTTGGTTTGGAATATTCATCTTTTAATTGATCAAATGTTCTTGATTGAATTCTATCACGTCTGAATCGAAGATACTTTGTTGTTGGCATTGTTAATGATATCATTTCTTTTACCAGATCATTAAGTTTACTTTGAATATCAGTACTTATTGGTAGATTATTAAAAGTATATATTCGATCTAATTGATTTGAAAATGATACTAGTAAATTATGATAAGTATAAGAGCTTTTAAACCGCCTTGTTGCTTGAAGATCAGAATCGGGACTTTCAGGATCTCCTTGAACAATATTTGTACTTTTTATTTTAGTAATAATTTCAAATTGTTTAACAATTTCATCCATAATTATTTTCATTAAAATAATTTTTGCTGTATTATTGACTTTATAATTATGTGTTATTGAAATAAATCTGTATAGCAATAAGTTACAAATATGGCTAATATATAACTGTATAAAAATATCAAGAAGGTTTACAATATCATAAAAAGATTCTACATCTTTTTTTATCCAACCACGAGATAGCAATTTACTTCTAAAAATTTTTTCTGAATCATTTGTTAAATCATTATAATCATTAACTGTATTTTGTAAGGTAGAAAATGTTTTATTAATATTCTCGATATTTTCAAATAAACAAAGTATTTCTTTTCCTAACTCTGTTAATATTTTAATTGTTTTTTGTTTATTTATTTTTTTACTCTGTAAAATCTTTTCTTGTTCGAGCAATTTTATTGCTTTTTTAATTGCAGTTTTTGTTGACAATTTTGAAATATTTGATTTTTTTAATATTTTAAAGATGGGATGGGATGAAAAAATAGGTCAAATTTGTTTCACATTCCACTGTGAAAGATACAAATCCTGACCATCTTTCTCAATATATACATGAATCCTACTATTATAACATTTAAACCGAAATTTTCAAATCAATCTAGTAATATAATAATAATTATCCTAATTTATTTAAATCTATTTATGAAATCATTTTTAGTGATACCAAAATGCAGTATATTATAAATTTATTGGTCTTCTTTTTGTAGGAAATTATTATACTCTACAGCTAATCCTGAAGTGCAAAATCTTTTTTTATACTGATGAAGTATAAAGATGTATGTTTAGAATAACAAAATACAATCTATGTATAATAGGAATGATTGTAGGTATAGCCCTAATTGGATCACTTCCTTTTATTGGATTGCAATGTCAATGGTGTTAATTCATTAGCTAACTAAAAAATAATATTATCTTTATTAATTTTAAGCTTATCTTAACCAATTTGTATTATTTTTATAATATTTAATCATCTATTTTTAAAAGATGAATACTTGAATGTTATATTTGAAAAGATATCTTGATCAATGTTAATAAGAAATTACTAAATAATCATATTGCTACAAAAATAGATGTGTAACTGTCAACAACAGGATAGAAAATATCTGAGTCATTCCAATTATCCCCGCTATATTGTTGACTACCGTTTGGATTTAATTTCTTCAGTATATTAAAAAAACAATGATTTTTCGGCGCCGAAAAA
>DATFCH010000358.1:0-17651 GCA_035253345.1 Nitrososphaeraceae archaeon | reverse complement strand
TATTTCATCGTTGCCATTTGAGACTTGTGCTTTGTTAATTGGAGAAAAATTTGGAAATGAAAATATAGTTAAAAATTTTCTTTCATTAAACAATTCTTTTCAATCGTCTGTAGCATTTATCATAGACCCAGATGAACTATTTGAAGCTTGTCAAAAATCAAAAAGGATGAATCTCGATATTATTTCAATTTTTCATTCTCATCCTTCTAATCCTTACCCGTCAGAAACTGATAGAATTTATATGGTTCTTAATCCTGTGATTTGGCTTATTTACTCTACAACGTGTGATACCTTCAAGTCCTTCATAATTGATAATCGAAATGAAATTAGAGAAGTACAAATAAATGTATTCAAGGACTAATTCTATTAGGATCTCTAGGATATAACACAACTTCTCTTACATTTAACGATCCTGTCAATGTCATTAACAATCTATCTAACCCTAATCCACATCCAGCATGTGGTGGCATTCCCCAATCAAACGTCTTCAAATGTTCCGAAAAATGATTCGGATTTAAACCTTGTTCTCTTAATCTATTTCTAATTTTATTGGGATCATGCTGGCGCGAACCTCCAGAGATTAATTCTAAATATCCTATTTGTAAATCAAATGAATTAGAAAGAAAGGGATCATGTTCATTCTCTAGAATATAGAAGGGTTTTAGTTTCAAAGGCCATTCCGTTATAAAGTAAAAACCTGGATGTAGTTGACCAAGCTTTCGTAATGATAAATCAGAGAGATCATCACCATAATCTACTTTATCGTCATTTTTTTTCAGCTCATCTATACAATTATAATAATTTATTTTTTCGAACTTGTTATTCACTGCTCTTCGTAATGGTTCATTTTTTGTAAGATCGATCAATCCAAAGTTGTTTATTTCTTCCATAATATTTTTTATCAATTGCTCCATAATTTCCATTATGTCGTAATAATCCAAAAAAGCAGCTTCAATATCTACACTATAAAATTCTGTCAAATGTCTTACAGTATTGGAATTTTCAGCTCTAAAATAGGGGGCTATTTCAAAAACACGATCCATTGCCAATATTAATTGTTCTTTATAGAGTTGTGGGCTTTGAGCAAGATAGGCCTTCTGTTTGAAATAATCGAATTCAAACAAATTTGCACCACCTTCACTTGCGCTTCCTATAATCTTTGGCGTATTTACTTCAATAAAAAGCTGATCCCGTAACGTTTTCCTTATTATTTCTAAGCTCAGTGATCTTGCTTTGAATAATTTTGAAACATTTTCGTTTCTCAAGTCTAAGGCTCGAGCATCTAGCCTTTTATCCATTGCTGATTCTAATCTTCCAGTAGGGTCTATCGGGAGAGGATGTACTGCATAATAGATTTCTCCTATTTCCTTTAATCGTAATTCAATAGGATTTTCTTTGGCTTTACTTTTTTGTATTTCACCAGAAAGAATAATTGAACTCTGTCTAGGAATTTCCTTTATCTGTGGAAATTCTTTAGGATCGGCGATTATTTGAATCGGTCCAGTAATATCCCTAATTATCAGAAAAATAATTTTACCAATGTCACGGATGTCTTCTAACCAACCAGCTACATTTGCTTTTTGTCCTATTTGGCTTTCCTGTAATTGTTTGGCAAAGTGTGTTCTCTTCATAATTGTCTTTCAATTTTCATTATATCATTTATATTTTATTTTAGTTTTAATATTCAAAGTATTAATCGGTATATTCTATGAGTAATTCTATATTTTTGATATCTTTCGCAATTTTGGTAATGTTTTGACTTTCTATCTTTTTATTTTGATTTTTCTTGTTAGATACAATTATTTTTGTAAGCTTATTTCCATCTGGGAGCCATACAAGATTTATGGTTGATATTTTAATTGGGTAAATTAAATTCTCAATAAATCTTTTTTCAGTGGCACCGTTTTCAACAAACCATACGTTTTGGTTAAATTCTTTTTTTATCTTATTTAACAACTCATTATCTGAACGTAATGTGCTAATATCAGACGCAGGCAAAATTAATACCAATTTTTCATCAATCTTATATGCTCCTACTAAGGTAAACTTATCGAGAATATTATTTTTCTCAGCCAAATGAGTTAATTTTATCGATCCCTCTATGTCTCCTTCTGTTAAATGGCCGGTTTTTAATTTCGACTCGCATTTTGCGCATAAAATTCCCGTTTTAGCATCAAAGGAACAAATAGGAGTTTTCAATATTCAATCAATGAATATTTTAGTTATTCTATATATAAATAGAGCTAATTAGGTTAAGATTAAAAATATATTTATTCTAGTTTGATAATTGATAAACCCTGACAAACAATAAATTATCTATCAATGGTTTAAGTGTTTCCTATTTTCTACATAATAAGACTATAAATGCTGTTGACAATGTTTCTCTTGAATTACATCAGGGCGAGTTTATTGGTATAGCAGGAGAATCAGGATGTGGAAAGAGTACACTAGTATCTGCAATAATAAGGAATATATCATTTCCAGGTAAAATAACTTCAGGAAGTATTTATTTAAATGGAATAGAATTAACAAAACTATCTAATAGAGAATTTGATTCAAAAATCAGGTGGAAAAAGATATCTATGATTTTTCAAGGAGCGATGAATTCTTTAGATCCAGTATATCCAATTAAATCTCAATTTAAGGATATTTTTCAAGTTCATAGACAAATATATGATTTAGATAAAGTTTTTAGAATCCTAAAAGAAGTCGGATTAGATGAATCTATCCTTGCAAAATATCCTCATGAGTTAAGTGGTGGTATGAAACAAAGAATTGTTATAGCTATGGCTTTAGTGTTAGCACCAGATATTATCATTGCTGATGAGCCTACAACGGCGTTAGATGTGCTTGTTCAGATACAAATAATAAAATTATTGAAAAAACTCAAAGTGAAAGGAATCAGCATAATTTTGATTTCTCACGATCTTGCTTTAATTTCTGAATTAGTAGACAAAATAGGAATAATGTATACCGGAAAAATCATAGAGTTTAATTTAACCAAAGAAATTATTTTTTCTCCACAAAATCCCTATACTCAACATTTAATTCGTTCTACACCACAAATAAGAGATCAATATAACAATAATTAAAAATTAATCCATTCCCTTATGAATCAATATATTTAAATCGGTAGAAAAAATTTTTAAAATTTTTTATATTATATAATCTAAACCCTTACATCTTGTATTTTTTAATCGAGCCTTTTATTGAAAATCATGTAAAGCTCTATCTTTATGGTAAAAAATTTTATTTTTTAATTCTGCAGTATGATCCTTTTTGATATGCAAATCAGCACATTTATTGTGCATAATACCTATCGAACAAAACTCACAAGAAGTTACAAAAACTAATTTATTAAATTTTTCATTACAATAAGAACAATTTTCGGAATCTAAATCATAATCAATTAATGGTTTTAGCCAGGGTTCTCTCCATAATAAGTACATTGGATAATGTGAATGGATCAAATATATATAATATATCCATTAATTGTTCAGGCTAATATTGATTAATTATAAAAATCCTATTCCTACTGTAGATGCAATCATTCAAAAGTCGTCCAGTATTTTATTTGTAAAACGGAAAAAAGATCCCTACAAAAATTACCTTGCATTGCCAGGCGGTTTCGTAAACCAAGGCGAAACAATCGAAGAAGCTATGGGGAGAGAAATCTATGAAGAAACTTCATTGAAAGTCCATCCAATAGATATCCTGGGAGTTTATTCTGATCCTAAAAGAGATCCAAGGGGACATATGATGACTGTAGTTTTCGTTGTTACAATTCTTGAAGGAGATGCTAAAGCAGGAGATGACGCAAAAGAGATATTATGGATCCCTCTTGAAAAACTGAATGATATTCAAATTGCATTTGATCATAAACTAATCATCAATGACTATTTACAATGGAAAAAGCAAGAAGGAACGTTTTGGACACACAAGATAAGATGATATTCCTGATTTATATATTTAAATTATAATAAGTTGTTACAATCAATTTATATTTCTACATAACTTATATAATTATCCATGCAATCAACAGAATTGGAAATAAATAAAATTCGTGATGATTTTCCTATTCTAACACGTACAATTAATGGAAGACCTTTTGTTTATTTGGATAATGCCTCAACTACCCAAAAACCTTCATCAGTAATAAAAAAAATTTCTGATTATTATTCATTTTACAATTCCAATATTCATAGGGCAGTTTATCAAGTAGCTGAAGAAGCTACCAATGCATATGAATTAACTAGAAATAAAGTTTGCAAATTCATAAATGCAACTTCTTTAGAAGAAATTATTTTTACTAGAAATGCCACAGAAGCAATAAATTTAGTAGCTTATTCATGGGGAAGAAAAAAGATTAAAAAAGGAGATATAATCCTATTATCAGAACAAGAACATCATAGTAATATCGTTCCTTGGCAAATTTTAGCTAAAGAAAAAAAGGCAATAATCAAATACTTAAAAATTAACGAAAGAGGTAATTTAAGTTTAAATGAAGTGGAATCTTATCTTGGTAGATATAAAGAGAGAATAAAGTTAATATCTCTATGTCATATGTCTAATGCACTTGGAAATATTGTACCAATACATGATATAATAGATATTGCCCATGAATACAATATACCTGTTCTTGTTGATGGAGCTCAGTCTGTCCCTCATATCAAAACTGATGTGAAAATCATGAATTCTGATTTTCTAGTTTTTTCTGCCCATAAGATGTTAGGACCCACAGGAGTGGGCATATTATATACGAAAAAAAATATTCTCGAAGAAATGGATCCGTTTATCTGTGGTGGTGATATGATCAAAGAAGTTCATAAAGAAAATACCTCCTTCAATGATCTACCCTATAAATTTGAAGCGGGAACCCCAAATATAGCCGATGTAATAGGTTTTAGTGCTGCCCTTGATTATTTAACTAATATAGGTATGGAGAATGTTAGACTACACGAAATTGATCTAACCAAATATGCACTTCAACTGATGACTGACCTTAAACAAATAAAGCTATATGGTGACACCAACCTAAATAATCGTGGAGGAATTATTTCGTTCAACTTAGGCGATATTCACCCCCATGATTTAGCAACTATATTAAATGAATATGGAATTGCAATTAGATCAGGTCATCACTGTGCACAAGTAATGATGGAGAAATTGGATGTTTCGGCTACCTCACGGGCTAGTTTTTATATTTATAATACCAAGGAAGAGATCAATATCTTTATTAATGCGTTAGACGAAGCTATAAAACTGTTCCGACTTTGAGTGATGATATTTATAGAGAAATAATACTTGATCATTATAGAAATCCTCGAAATAAAGGAAAAATAAATAACCCAGATGTTGTTATTCATGATAGCAATCCTTTATGTGGAGACCAAATTGATATATTTCTCAAAGTAGAAGAAGGTCAAATAAAAGATATCAAATTCGATGGAAAAGGTTGTGCTATCAGTCAGGCAAGTGCATCTATGTTAACAGAGATGGTAATGGACAAGCCTCTCACCACTGCAAAAGATATTTCAAAAGATGAAATATTAGAAAATATAGGTCTGACCAATTTGGGTCCAGCTAGAATAAAATGTGCTTTGTTATCTCTCAAGGTGCTAAAGATGGGTATGGTAAAATACTACTCAGACAAAGAACCTAAAACAGCCGAAAAAATAGAAGAAGATTCACATCTTTATTAAAAACTATGGAACATCAGCACTTTTTATTATAATTTCACAGAATGTCAAATACCCTACACTGGAAAAATATACCTGTATATAATACTCTTATAATAGAAACATTAGAAAACGTGAAAGCTACATCTGATATTATTCTGAACGATTTTTTAAAATTAGAAAAATCAAATAATTTTAGTTATCGAATTCTGTTACCTAGAAATGATGAAAATAATAAATTAGCAAAACAAATAGGGCTGAGTCTTCAATTAGAACTTTTTTCTCAATTAAGAAAACGAAAAATTAAAACATTTCTGAAAGAAATTAAATATATTCATGATCAGAGACACTTCGGATGGTTATTAATTAATTCTGATTTGTATCAAAAAATGAATTTATCAAATTCTATTGATTAAATTTACTAGTAATATAAGGTTCGTTCAATTTTAACACCTTGCAAAGGACCATTGATATAATCAAACCATATAACATTCCCCCGATGATATCAAAAAAGTAATGCTGAAGAAGATACAATTTGCTGAATCCAACCAAAAATGGGAATATATACAATAATTTTCCAGTCAACGTGAGATTTCTAAAGAAAATTAACCAATATCCAATAATTACTATGAATGCAGTATCACGTGCTATTGAATTGGATGGAAAGGAAAGGTCTCTCGCTATGGGCATCATGCTATCCTTCTCAATCATATAATTCTCAGGTAAACGATAATGAGGTACGAATTGTTCAATAGGAGATATACGACCAATAATTGGTTTGATATACATAATTGATATTGATAGAATAACTATCGAAATTAAAAAGATTAATCCTATTTTCCGGGTTCTTCTAATTATAGTTAAAATAATCCCAACTATTAGCATAAAAAATAAATCGCCAATAGATGAAATGATTACCATTGTAATATCTAATGTAGGATTACCTCCTATTTGGTAAAAATAATTAGATATTACTTTATCGATATTATTTGTTGCTCCTATAGAAACTAAAAAAGACAATACAATAAATGATAAGACTATAATTCCAAATTCCTTTGTTTTAAGTTCAACACCTTGATTCATCTTTAAATTTTCATCAATAGAATATATATTCTTAAAATGGTAAAATCTAATTACAATCTACTGTTTTAAGTATCTTTTATTATAATTAGTAATAATTTCCAAATCAATGATTCAATAAAAAAAGATAATTTTAAGGGAAAACTTAATTAAATTTACTATTCTTTGAAAAAATAGGTGTATCTACTCTTATTATAAAATTTTATTCCTACTGTTTAATTCTTTTATAATGTTTTTTCAGCTCATGGTTGCAGTTAAGTCGGTTAACTGAATTGTAGAATATACATTTTATTGAATCGTCTAAATATTTTGTAGCTGTGACAATAGTCTTAAATACATGTCTTTAGATTTTTCTTATCTATGGTCATGAGACTCTATAACTTAAATTTGATCTTGATGTTAAAAATTTTTAGACAAATATTTTTTGATTTAGTTTAGCACTCTGTGTGAATTCTCAAGTTACTTTTAATAATGGGATTAAAACTTGTGAATATTTGATTTTAAAGCATAATAGCCTATGTGATTGAGAATAATAAATTTAAGATAAGAATAGGTTCCTTTTCAATGAAATTTATTTTTTGATCTAAGTATGTAATAATATCAATTTTTTAGATAGAATATGAGACCACTACAATGGAAAATTATGATATACCTAAAAAACCTGCTATTGAAAGGTGTCAAATTTGAAATTAGCGTGCAGTTAAAAATTTATAACCTTCTGTAAGTATTTCCTTCGAAGTAGAGTAAGTAATTCTTCGAAAGGCTTCTTCATATCGAGCCCATAAAAAATTTAAATGTTCATTTGATAATACTACATTCCTAGATTTGGTTTCGGCTAAAAAATAAATCACTTTTTTGGAAATTAACTGATTGTTCCTCTTATATTTATAAAAAACTTGTTTCTTAAATTCATCTAATATGGTAACATCTGTTATTCCAGTCTCTTCTATAATTTCCCTTAAGGCTGTATCGACATCACTTTCTCCTACTTCTTTATTCCCTTTTGGGAAATCCCAATGCCCACTATAATAGTGTAATAAAAGAAAGGTTATTGTTTGATCGTCCCGACGATATAATATAGCCCCAGATGAAACTTCATATCTCAAATTAATTGCTCCCTTTTTGATGTTTCAATTGAATCTTTATCATTTGTAACTAAATTAGGTAGATAGTCATGTATATCCATCCATTCTTTTTCATCCATAAAATAACTACAATACCATTTTTTTAATTCGGGATGATAAAATCCATGCTCGTACATAAAAAATCTAGTAATTTTTTCGACTATTAAATTATTATATTTATTTATCTACCAAATCTTCTTACACGATTTTGATATGTTCTAATAGCTCTCATGAAATCGATCTTTCTGAATTCAGGCCAGAAAACGTCCATAAATATTAATTCACTATAAGCGCTTTGCCAAAGTAAAAAACCACTTAGTCTTTTTTCACCAGATGTCCGTAAAATTAAATCTGGATCCGCTTGTGGAAGATGAGATGTATAAAGACATGATTCAATTATCTTTTTATCAATATCGTTTACTTTTAATTTACCAGAACTAACCATTGAAGCTATTTTTTTAATAGCATCTACTAATTCTTGTTGTCCTCCATAAGCTACTGCTATATTTAAAAACATAGAATTATAGTCAGAAGTTTCTTCTTCCAATATTTTTAATATATGTTGGAGATTTTTAGGCAACAATTCTACATTTCCTATTGCTTTAATTTTCATTTTTCTTTTATGAATACGATTATCTTCTCTAAGTTTTTCAAGTTTTTTACAGAGTAAATTATAAATATTAATTAACTCATCATTCTCACGTTCCAGATTTTCATTAGAAAGAACGTAAACAGTAGTAATTTTTATTTCTAAATCGTAGATCCAATTTAATAATTCTTCAGCCTTCTCTGCACCAACAAAATGGGCTCTGTCTAACCCAAAGTAATGATATTTTGCCCATCTTCTATTTCCATCGAGGATAATAGCAATATGGTTAGGTAGGTCATCCTTAGATATCTGAGATTCTAACCATCTTTCATAGATTTTATAAAAACCAGAAAATTTAAACATCAAGTCAAACAAAACAGCATTAGAAAAAATTGGTGGTTTCATTTAATATTTTTCTTTGAATTATAAAGTGTTTAATACTTATTTATTTTATATTGTTTAGGCTATTTAAGGGATTCTCCGCCTTTTCTATTTCTATAATATTGATAAAGAAAAGTAGCAGCTACTAATGTAATCGCTAACCCTATTAGTAGCGAAGATATAAGATTAAAAGGACTTGTTCCTTCGGTAAGTACTGAAGTAAATTGAAGAATTGGATAATACAACAAAATCAATATTACTAATCTTAAAATATCCGACATGGTCTTTATACTTGCTTTGAACCAATTCGCCAAAAGTGTTCCCGTCAATATAGTCCCAATACCAATCCACATTAACAATATAGTTCCTCTAATGAAGCTCCCAACGATCTGTTTATTGGTCACAATTTCCCAATTTGTCAAGTCTTTTGTAACACTTTCTTGAGGAATATGTGAGAGTCCATTGACTATGGATACCACTATTATCAACAAACCTGCTACTAATGAAAAAATTCTGATAAAACTTGTAGGAGTTGGCTTACCTAACGCACCTATAGATTTATCAATATCAAATGCACGGATTATAAAAGCAGAGCCTAATATGCTAAGAACTAATGCAATGGCTTCTCTGGTTAATCCAAAGATGGTAGCGATTCCGCTAGCTACTAATAAAGCCCCTGGAACTCCTAGAAAAAATTTTGAATATCTAGGGTCATAAACCAACATTTTAATATATTTACCAAATACCGCATATGAATATTCAACACTTCTACTATGTTTAATTACAACCCTTTGGACAGATATGATTGGTACAAGAGACTGAATTACTGGCACTACAGTTTCGTCATCTTCTCCATCTGAAATAATTACTGAGCCATCAGCATTAAATCTTTTTACTAAAAAATGGATTTCAGAACCTATCTTTTCATCCCCTTCAATTCCTCTATTATATTTTCCAGCAACTATTGCAACTTCTACGGTATATCCTCTTTTAACTAGGTCTTCATATGTTTTTACTGAGGCAAATATCGCATTGGCATCAGAATCTTCTGGATCTTCGATAGCTAACCGAACACCCGCGTTAATACATGCATCCCTTCCTACTATAGGAGTTTCTATACCTCCTTTTGAACCTATATCATCGTCTCGATCTATACAAAGTACAATTATACGATTAAAATTTTTATTTTGATCATTATGTAAATCTCTTCTTAATAGATTCTCTCCATTATTAGCATTTGACAAAAGAGGACCTCTTTATTTTTAATATTTTCGGATTAATTAATTTATCTGAAAATTAGTTCAAATAATCTTTTATTTTTTATTAAGAATGAAATAAAAATTGTCTATTATCATGAAGAAATATTTGTCATTCTAAATACTCAAAATAATTTATAATTAATTAAGATAAGGGAAACTGTAGGATTGTTATCCTCTATAATAATAGTCTATATTGTCCAAATAATTACATATATTGCAAATCATTATCTTCTTTCCATAGGTTTATTCTTTGATGAAACCACGGATAAAAACTCGTATTTTTGTCTTCAAATTGTTTTTTTATTATTTTGGCTATTGTTTTTGATACTTGTCCAGGTTCACCATAGATTTCTTTTTTGTTTTTGGCTTTTATACCAAAATCTTCGTATTTATCAAAAATGTGATTCACCATTGACGTAATCCATTCTGAGTTTATTGGAGGAATAAGCAAATTACTTTTTGCATCAAAAATTGTTTCAGGTCTATCTGTGTTAAGTCTGATAGTAAGAGACAGGACATTTTTAAAATACAATAGCTCTTCTTGCATAGATCCTGAATCAGTCATTTCAGCCCAACATTTTCCACTATCTAAAAATTCTATAACTTGGCCGTATTCCTTCCACAAAGGCGTTATTAAGAATTTATTTGGAAATTCTTTAGCGAGTAACCTGATATTTTCTTCCAGACCATAAAATTTTAAGGCTGATCTTGTAGCATTCAACATGACCAAGACTACTTTATGATCAGAATATTTGACAATATTTACCAAACCGTGGATGATTGATTTGAATCGATGTTCGGTTAAATTTTCTCTTCTATGTATATCCATTCTTATCCATTTTCCATTTTCCAACTGGGGGTAAAGATCAAAAATACTCTGAGATACCTTTTGTTTTCTCTTTAAATAAATTGCGTCTACTACTGAATTACCAACTACATGAACAAACTCTTCAGGATAGCCTTCTTTAACTAAATTCTCCTTGTTAAGATGAGTTGGAGCGAAAAAATACTGAGTTCCAGCAGAACAAATCCATGTGTCAATTTGTTCAGGAAATGGCTCTTCTCGTGCAACAAACCATTTTCCCTCAAATTGTTCATGGATAAATTTTTCTATTAGATCTAATGTTGGTTCTTGCGTAATTTTTAATTTTTTCATAATTTCTGGACTCATTGATCTTAATCCGGCTTCGTTTTGAGCGACTTTCTGACCCATTCCAAAAACCCATGCTAAAGGCGCAATTCCTGCGACCAAAGTATCTCCATGAACAACAGGAAGTAATTTAGAAGTTAAACCATATTCTTCTTTACAAAATCTACCGAAGGAGCCAAACTTGAGAATTAATTCACTTGCTTTTTCCATAAGATCTCCTCTGATTTGCAAATCACAGCCCACTGATTCTTCTAATTTAAATTCCTTTATTCCAAATCCTAAAACATCATCAAAATGTTGTCCGGTATCAATAACAAATACTGGCAACTTCTCCCTTTTGGCCTCTACGACTAGTGGTGCCTGTTTATAAAAGTCAGGTTTTGTGCCAATTACTACTGAGAGAATGGGGCTATTTTCTTGTTTAGCTAGATGAAATATTTCCCTTAATAAAGTGGTATTTACATTTATGGGAAGATTCTGTTTTGATATTTCAATCTTCTCGATATTTGTTGTCTTCACCTAATTCTCCTTTCTCCATTAAATCGTTTTCGATATTTCATATAAAGAAGTAAACCAATAATGAGTACTCCTATTCCTCCAGCTATAAAAATATATGGAACAATAATAAGGATAGGTTGATAAAATTCGCTATTAATTTCCTGAGTTAAATTAATAGCAATTATCATTCCAATAATAATAATTATTCCTGCAAATGATAACACTAGACTGGTTAACCTATTGACATAGTTTCTTGATAAACCAAAGGCTATTCCAGCTAGAATTAATGAAGGTGCAGCAGAAATCGAAATTGTCATGATTATAACTCCAAATATATCTACATATCTATCTGGACCCTCGCCTTCATTTCCAATAAGAAAATTATAAAAAGAGAAAATCAATAAGACAAACATTATTGATAATCCCAATGATGCTAGAGATAGCCAATCATGTAAGTCTAATTTAATATTTAAAATAATCTATTCCACTCCTACAATTTTTGCAATTTCCTTTCTTGCAGCTGCTCCAAGTTTGGAAGATGAAATTTCTGGTAAGATATCGTTAACATACACTCCAAAGCCCTTTTCTAGACCTGTACGTTCGTTAGTATGTGGATATATGTCAATATGCCAGTGGAATTGCCTACTATTTTTCTTTTCAGGTGATAATTGAAATATAAGATTAAAAGACGGATTATTTAACACAGTAGCCATTCCACCCAATGTAGAGCGCAGAATCATGGCAAGGTCAAAGATTTCTTTTTGAGAAATTTTTGTTAAAGTTGTAGAATGTTTTTTTGGATAAATTGAAAATTCATATGAATAAAGAGAAGCCCATGGACAAAAAGCTATAAAGTAATCCGTAGCTAATATTTGTCGAGGTCCATCTAATTCTGTAGATATCGCTATACAAGATGGGCAATTTCCATTTTCATTAACAAATTTGTGGGAAAGAATTGCTTTTGATTCTATAAAAGGAGGTATTTCGGAAAAGGTGACAATATCAATATGGGAATGGTCAAAAGTAGTACCACATTGATTTCCATTGTTAATATATACAGAGACATAAGTAACTTTTTTTTGGGTATATAACCATCTTATTCTATCTTGCAAAACTAAGAGTACATTACACCATTGATCTACTGACATCTGGGAGAAATTTTGATTATGAAAAGGGGTAGCAACTAAAATCTGATGATATCCATATGCAGGTTCACTATAAAGAGGTTTTTCAGTATAAAGTGTTGAGCTTTGTGGGACAATTATTGGTCTATTACTATTAAATACTCTTACACTCCAATCTTTGACAATATTTCCTTCTGAATCAGATAAACGTTGAAGAATTCCACTTTTAATAACAAGAGAAACTATGGCAGGTTGCGTGAGTTTTTCATTACCTGGACAATAAGGACAGATTGTTATGCCTGCATTATTATTACTACTTTCTTCCTTATTGCTAGGATAAATAACAAATTTATCCATCATATAGTCCTTCCTTAATTCTCCCAAGGTATTTTTCGTTTTTAACGTGATGGTTTCCTTTAATTAAAGCTTCTGAAAATTTTAAATATTAATAAAAAAAAGTTTGTTGAAACACTATGTATATTTTCTATTTTAAATAATGCTATTAGTCTAAACTATTTTTAAACAATTTATAACAATCAATAAGTTTAAAATATAGGATATAACTTCCATAGATCATTATGACAATGCCAAAAGGTTTCGGATCAAACGTAACTAAAAATGGAAAAAGAAATTTTAATGATTGGTGGAACTCTGTCCCTGCAGATCTAAAACAGAAAGCCAGAAAAGGAGATGAAAATAATAAGCCTTTATTAAATCAGGTTAATTATGTTTTGTTGCATCTTCATTTAGCTGGAAAACATGATGCAAAACCATCACATGAAGAGCTTAAAGATTGGCTTCATTCAGGCCAAGTTGATGTATTGCGTAAATAAGAAGTTTCTTTTTTTATTTTTTTAAGCCACTAACACATTTTTTAATTTTAAAAATTGTTAAATCAAAATTACCCTTTTTTTAAA
Source organism: Nitrososphaeraceae archaeon (assembly GCA_035253345.1). Lineage (GTDB taxonomy): Archaea > Thermoproteota > Nitrososphaeria > Nitrososphaerales > Nitrososphaeraceae > TH1177. The sequence continues at coordinate 3,851 of DATFCH010000358.1, read as the reverse complement.
TAATCAAATTTCAAGTTTCAACAATTCGAAACATAATATACCTACAAAGAAATACCATTAATTTTTTAACTTAAAAGAAAATGGTAACATTCATCAAATAAATGATTTTATTTACTTGAATTCTTCTTCTAATAATTTTCTCTTTTTATTTATTTGGAATATTTTATCTGTATTATGTAAAGCTTTTCTTTTGGGTCTCTTAAAAATCATTGATTGGATCAACAAGTGGTTTTCAGGAATCACCATCCCTGTTTGATCATCAGAATATAAAAGTTTAAGAATATCATCCTGACTCCTCATCACTTCTTGATGAATATGTACCATATTTGTATCTCCATGAGCAAAACCCATTTCTAAGGCTTTTTTTCTTACATCTGCAGTACCCTTTGCTGAATTTAGAATTGATATACCAAATTCATTTTCTAAGCAAGATAAAACTTCATTATTTGAAGGGGCTTTGTTTTGAAATCTGACAAACATTTGATGCAAATGCATCATCCTCGAAGGAGCTTTATATGATTCTACATATAAATTAGCAGAAGGCAAAAACGATTTAACATCATCTTGATGGTGAGGGGTTTTATCCCATTCTATCGAATCTTTTACTTCTTTTGAATCTTCTAAATCTGCCCATCTCCTAATCAAGGTTACATCAAATCGTTTGATCCTATCTCCAAATTTTTCTATTAATGGTTGCATAATTCTTCCCATTCCAGAAACATTGCAACTTCCTTGAATTACATAAGACTTGTCTGCTATTAGATCATAATTAACCCTAGAGTTGTGGATTACATCTGCAACAGAATATTTACCTTGTCTTTCTTCACCACCTTGGAATATAGCCATTTTTTTCATAGGCAGGTAGAATTTTTGTTTATTTTTAAATCCTAATCCTTCTTTAGATGCATCAATTACAATGTCACTTTGTTCGATGGCTTCTTCTATATACCCATCAAACTCCAATTTTTTATTAATGAAATCTTTTTCAATAGATTTTGGTATAAAAACTTTATACCCATTAGAAATAGCCTCCCTCGCTCTTTCGTCTGCACTATATTTAGCTATACCTATTAACTTTATTTCTCTATCTAAACTAATAGCTGTAGCTAATCTTCTTCCAATATTACCATAACCATTAATGAATAACTTGACCATTTTTACCACTAAAATCTTCTTTGTATTACTGAATCAAAAGTATAATATATTTTATTTTGATTTTGTCCTAAAATATAATACTAATTTACTTATATTATATTATTTCTGTGAAATGTTTAAATTATTATATTTGTGATATATACATTAAAAAAGAAATGAAATTTTTAATTATTGATAATTATGATTCTTTTGTATATAATATTGCACAATCTTTAGGCCAAATTAATATAGAATCTTTGGTATATCGGAATGACAAAATTAGCATTAAAGATATCAAAAGATTAAACATGGATGCTATAATAATCTCACCAGGTCCTGGAAACCCAGAAAATAAGAAATACTTTGGAATTTGTAATAATATTATTAAAACAATAGGAAAAAAAACTCCAGTCCTAGGAATTTGTTTAGGACATCAGGGCATAGTATCAGCCTTCGGAGGAAAAATCAATAAAGCGGAAAAAACTAGGCACGGAAAAACAAGTAAAATATACTATAAAAATGATCCTTTATTCGAAAATGTTAATAACCCTTTTACGGCCACTCGCTATCATTCACTTATAGCGGATCGGAAAACCTTTCCTAATTGCTTGGAGATAACTGCGAATTCAGTAGATGATAACGAGATTATGGCTATAACTCATAAACAATATCCAATTAAAGGAGTTCAATTTCATCCCGAATCGATTTTGACAAAAGAGGGAATGAAGATATTGTATAATTTTACTTGTTTTGTAAAAAGATGAATAGTAAAGAGATTTATTTAGAAAACATTTTAAACCAACTCTCTTCCGATAAAGGACTATCTCTTAACGAATCTGCAGAATTATTTAGAAACATAATCGAAGATAAAATTTCTAAGTTATATGTCATTAATATATTAAAGGAAATTTCATCTAGAGGAGAGACCACAGAAGAAATTCTTGCTATGATACAAGTTATTACAGAAAAATCTATAACTATAAAACCAAATATAAAAAAATTCCTGATCGATATTTGCGGCACTGGTGGTGACAGAATCAAAACATTCAATATTAGTACGGCATCTGCAATCATTGCATCTTCTGCTGGATCGTTTATAGCAAAACATGGTAATCGATCTTCATCAGGTATATGTGGTAGTGCAGATTTTTTAGAATTTATTGGTTTAAATCTAAATAATTCCCCAGATAGAGTTTCTAGGGAAATAGAACGTTTAGGAATAGGATTTTTATTTGCACCTGTATTTCATCCACTTTTAAAAAATGTTTCTCAATTGAGGAAAGATATTGGTATAAGAACAATATTTAATATAGCTGCACCTTTATGCAATCCATGCGATAATTTAACTGGTCAGATTATAGGCGTTTCTGATCCATTATTATTAGAGAAACTTCCAAGCGTTGCAAAGAAACAAAATAAAAAAGTATACATTGTGTATTCGAATGATGGCTTCGATGAGATTTCTAATACCGGAACTAATGATATAGTATACATAGACCAAGGAGAAATAAATAAATTCAAATTAAATCCTTTTGACTTTGGGCTAGAGAGAGCGTCATTATCTGATCTGTCTATAAAAAATAAGCTCGATTCAATTAAGCTTACTCTTGAATCAATATATGGTTTGGCCAATAAACCAACTGAAGATATAGTAGCTTTGAATTCTGCCCCAGTATTAGTTTTATCCAATATAGCCAAAAATATTAAAGAAGGAATAGATATCTCTCGATCTGTTATTAGAGAAGAAAAAGCAAGGAAAAAATTAGAAAATTTGATCAGTTATAGTGGGGAAAGAGAAAAGTTAAAAGAAGCTGAAAAATTGTTTAATATTTCTTAAAAAGTGTTTAAACTGGAATTAACATCATTACTTTAATTTATTAAAATTAATCCTTCTAGTAATAAACAAAAAAAATCTAAGTCTAATAATATCAAATATTGTCCTACCATAGACCAGAATTGAGTAATAGATTTAATTGTTCATTTTTAATAAAATATTTTTTAATATAGTTAAGAATGTCAACATTCACTTTGAATGATAAACACAAGAAAATTAAAATCATATATATTTCAATATTATGATTCCTTAATGGAAATGCTTATATGAGTTTATCGAAGAAATTACGATATTGAGCTTTCAAATTAATACACTTGAAGACAAATCGAATGTAATCCTCAATAGAAGGGAACTAAAAATATTATTAAGGAATACAGCAGGAAAAATTAGCAAAATAGAACTAACAAAAATTTTATCAAAAAATTTGAATTTAGAAGAAAAGAAAATCTTTCCAATTTCACTTAATAGCCAAAGGGGTAAAACAGATATCAAGGCAACAGTTTATGTCTATGAAGATCCAGAATTAGCAAAAAAACATCTTCCGAAATATAGAATTCTCAGAAGACTTTCAAAAGAGGATCGAAAAAAAATAATTGATGAAGAGAAGGCCTTGAAGTTGAAAGCCAAACAGGCAGCCAAAGCAGAGGCAAAATAAACAGGTGAGAGAAATGGCCGAAAAGAAAAAACAAAAAGATTCTCAAGTATACAAATTTTTCAAGATTCAAAGTGATAAAGTAGAACGAATTAAGAGAGACTGTCCTAGATGCGGAAAGGGTGTATTCATGGCGGCTCATAAAGACAGATATACTTGTGGAAAGTGTGGATTCACCGAATTCATTCAAAAGAAGTAAGACATTCTTAAACCTCATTATTGTTGATTCAA
>DATFCH010000357.1:0-7133 GCA_035253345.1 Nitrososphaeraceae archaeon | reverse complement strand
TATATTCATCATAACTACGAAACATAATTTTATTTTATCAATATAGTTAATTAAGAGGTTTCAAAAATATTAGGACTAATGCCTAGCTTTGGATTATAAGTTTTAGACAAGTAATGATAATGAATCTTATCTTTATTATCTGAAATATTAGTAATAATAGAGTATTTGAATCCAATGATGTTATAGTTGACAGTTTTAAGATAACTAGAAAATAACGATGAGAATTATTGTAATAATTATTTAAATAATTATGGGTTAAATAGATGATCCATCGAAAATACCGATTATCTGGAGTTGAATGGCTCTAGTTTCATTTGAATATTCACAAGTTAAACTAATTGCGTTATTAAAATATTAAGTATTCCAAAAAATCTATTCTGTATAGTACATATTAAACGAGAGATATTATGCAATATTAAATATCTATTTTGCAAAATAATACTTAAAAAATTGGTTCAGTAATCACTCTTATGAAAGAAAAAATTATTATTCCAATAATATAATTCCTGTTTGTTCAATTCCAGGTTGCACTAATCAACCGGAGATCAATGTTATATCTGTTTGAATCTTTTTTGTTATCAGAACATAAAATCACATATCATCCAAATGAATTCCCAAATAAAAAATGAAAAAGGCTTCTAAATCCAAACCATCGATTCAACTTATCAATAAAAATTATGTGCTTGAATAGACTAATGACTATTTGAAAGCGGTATATTTTTATTTATAATTTCATCAATTTTAGTTTGAAAATATCTATTTTAAAGTCAGTAAAAAATAATTCTTATCTTACTAGGTGTTAAACTTGTTCAAATTGTATTATCAAGTAATAGAACTATAATGTTTATTTTTTCTATGTGAATCTAGTTCTGACCGATCTTTAAATTTAGATTGACATTGATCACACAAAAATTCAGTTACTTTATTTAAATTTGTATCACTTGAAATTTCTGAATCGTAAGACAAAGATTCATACTTTATTGTTTCTTTTTGAAATGGAACAGACAATGTAGAGTTTGACTTCCCACTAACCAGATCAGAAGAAGGATGATCGGTATCTAAAATTTCATAACCATGTTTTATTTCTTCTTCAGTCAAATTTAGAAAAATCTTGGATTCTTTATCTACTATTTTAGAAATAGAATTAAGAGGTATATGAAATTCTTCATCTTGAAGAATACCTTTGTTTATTATTTTGAAGAATTGTCTATGTTTTGATTTATCAATTGCAATGACCTTGCCAATTTTTTTATTGTCAGTTGTAAATACAGCTGATCCAATAAAATCTGAATAGGAATAGTCATTCATTTTTTAATTATTTCCCTTATTATATAAACAAATTAACTTTTGTAATTCAATCAGATTCTTTTGTTGTATAAAAATATTGAATTTAAAAACAAATTTACACATTTTCTTAATAACAATTTTTGAATTAATACATAAAAAATCGAGGAGATTTATTATTTTCATCATATAGATTTATTCAACAAAATATAAATAAATTTTAGTTATAAATTTTAGAATAATTAAAATTCTCTTGTTAAAAAAGAAAAATTATTAAAATAATTATTAAAGAATATTAAGCAAATTCATCAGATATAAAAAATGTAATAAATCTAATACGTTTTTAGTCTAATTGAATAATTAATATCCGTATGCTCCATCAGGAGACCTGCATTGATTACATAGTTGTTTTTCTTTTCCATTTTCTTTAGCTAATGTAACCTCAACATTAGACATTCCGCAACTTTGACACTTACCAATCATTCTTAATTGATATTGAACATTATTAAATAAAAAAATTATATATATTTTTAATGAAATAAACAAGTTCTGTCATATTTTCTTCTTTAAATATGACAATAATAGGATTATAAAGATCGAGTTCTACATAAAATATATTGTCTTAGATGATTACGGATTATATATATAATTAATCTTATCTAAGGATATACTAGAAACATTATAACAGATAAATATTGTTATTATGGTATGTCCATAGAACCAGTATCAGATATTATAAAAAACATATTCAATACAGATCTTAACACTATTGTTGGAGCTACCTTCAGTACTGCAATTGTTGTATTTTTAATTGTATTTGTAATTAGGTGGCTTGGAAATAAAGGGATGGGTCAATTGAAAACTATTGAATTAATAATCTTAGTAGGTTTAGGGGAGGCAATAGGTCAATCAATGTTAAATCCGTCTCAAACTTCTATACCTCAAGGATTTACCGTAGTTATTATAGCAATAGCAATATTCAAAATATATGATTACTTAACTATAAAATATACTAAATTTAGTAAGATTATAGAACCAGATCCAATATTATTGGTTAAAGATGGCAAGATGATAGATGAGACAATGAAAAAAGCAAAAATATCAAGAAAGGAATTAGAATCATATTTGAGATTAACTGGAACCGATGATCTTTCAGAAATAAAATTATCATATTTGGAAATTAATGGTCAAGTAAGTTTTGTCAAAAAAAAGGAAAGAGTATAAACATTATAAATAAATTAAATAGTAGAGATTATATATATACGGAGCTTAGTCACATCTTGTTCTCATCTAAGATAGATATTAACTATATAAAAAATATCTCAACTTTTTTATTCGTATTTATGGTGAATCTGAATAAGCATCTGATGGAGTTAAAGTTGCTGAACCACTGATGAATTCAATATCGTTATCACTATTTATTAATTCCTCCAAGTTTTCAATATACATTCTTATGAGTTTAACTCTTAGTGTTCTATTTTCTTTTACCTCCTCCGGCATTTTTTGATACTTTTGAAATATCTCTTCTTTCTTTTTATCGGTATTTACTCCTGAATTTGAAGAATATACAATCCTCAACAAAACACTACCCTCCCAATCCTGATAAGAAGTCTGAAAATGAATCATATCTAATAATAATTTTTGATCAACTTTGGGAAACAATTTTGTAGATTTAGATAAGAAATCATTGTAAGAAGTAATAAGTTGTTGCGAAGCATTTCTAGCATTATCATGCTGACTGGAAGAATTATTAACTAAATTTTTATTAACCATTTTATATCACCTTATTCAAATTTAAAATTCTGTTCTACAAAGTCAGAATCTTCTTTTATATATACAATTCCCCTGTTAATTGATTGAAAAGATGTCTTCGGAATAAGATACCTTTCCTTGCTTATCGGCCCATATGAAGTTATGAAAAATTCTGGTTGAATAGTTTGAACAACTCCTATATCTTTTCCATTACTAGAATAGACCGGTTTGTTCACTAGTGATTGCCAATCTTCTACAGTTCTATTCTCCCTTTCTGATACCATAATTAAATTTAGGCAATATAAAATTTAACTATTTGATTAGTAAAAGTGTTATCTGAAATATTGTTAGGATATAATACAATAGTTATTGTTTTTCATTTAAAAATACCTAACTATGGATATAGTTTATTTCGAATAATTGAAATTAGAAACAAGCGAACTAGGTCTTTTTATAGCAATAAATCTTTATCATTTATAAATTATAAATATTATAAAATCTTAGTATACAATGATAAAAAATTATGTAATATGTGGATTCTTATCGATTTTATTTTATAGCTTATCATTATCTGGAAGTGTTTTTGGTGAAAGTAATACTACGCAGTATCAATTTTTAAATAAATTTGGCGGAAAAGGGAGTGAAGATGGACAAATGATATCTCCTCATAGTATTGACATAGATAGAAATGGAAATATATATGTAACAGATACTGGGAACGATAGAATTCAAAAATATGATGGAGTTGGCAAATTTATCTTACAATGGGGAAAAGAGGGCAGTGAAGATGGACAATTCGACAAATTACATGATGTATATGCAGATCCATCCGGTCAATATGTTTATACTCTGGAATTAAAAAACCACAGAGTACAGAAATTTACTCCTGATGGTAAGTTCATTTTAAAATGGGGATTTGAAGATACTGGCGGTCAGGGAGCTGAAAGAACTCCTCATCAATTAACTGTTGATTATAATGGTCATGTTTATTTAACTGATAAAAATGCACACCAAATTCTAAAGTTTGATGGAAATGGTAATTTTATACAGGTATATGGATCTAAAGGCTCAACAGAAGGAAAGTTCCTGGAACCACATGGTATAGTTTTTGACTCCAATAATAATATGTATGTAACAGATATGAAAAATTCGCGAATTCAGGTTTTTGATAAAGACTTTAATTTTAAACATCAATGGGGTTCATTCGGAAATGGAACTGGACAATTTTCTGGCACTATTCCTGGAATAGACCTTTATGAAAAGGAAAATCTAGTCTTTGTTGCCGATAAAAGATCTACTAATTTCCAAGTATTTGATGAAAACGGTAAATTCATAAGCAAAGTCGGATCTAAAGGTAAACAAGATGGCCAGTTCAATAGACCAGAAGATATTGCAATAGATCCAGAAGGGAAGGTATTTGTAGCTGATACCGGTAATTCGAGGATACAGATATTTCGTACTAATTAATTTTTGATTGTAAAAAAAGGAAAATAATTAATTATTTTTATTATTAATTTATAAGAACTGATTGATTATATTTTTCTAAAGTAAATATCCATGATGGAACCAATAGCAGCAATTTCTCAATTGAAATTCCCTTTTTCTCTCAAAGATGATCAAATAGAAGCAGTAAATGCATGGATTGAAAATGATTTTAGAGGTACAATACTTTATAGCACTGGAACTGGGAAGACTGAAATAGCTCTTGAGTGTGCAAAGCGTTTTGCATTTATATCCTCTTCGTCAACTTCTTCTACCCGTCCTATTACATTTCTGAACATTCTCTTAATTGTACCCCGAATTGTTTTAATCGAACAAAACATCAAACGACTTGTATCATATGGTATATCCAATGAAAAAATAGGCTCATATTTTGGTGAAAGAAAAGAAATAAGAGAAATAACAGTATGTACTTATCAAAGTGTAGTTAGAAATCTAGATATTATTAGAAGATCTAATATGGTGATTTTTGATGAAATCCACTTGTTAAGAGATACAGCAAAAGTATTTAGAACAATATTTGACGTAGTTATAGAGGATCATAAAAAAGCTATTCTTGGTCTTACCGCAACCCTTGATGAAAAAGATCTTTCTAAATACAATACAATACTTACACTATTGCCTCCGATCAAAAGATATCCTATAAGAAAGGCAATTAATGATAAAAGACTTGCAAAGCCAATAGTTATTCCTATAAAGGTCAATCTTACAGAAAAAGAACAAAATGACTATGAAACATATACTAGTAAAATAAAGAAAATATCGAATCGTTTTAGAAAATATGATGCTGACTCTATGAAATTATTATTAAGGAAAGGAGGATTTGCAAGTGGGATGGCAAAAGCATGGTTTTTAAATGTTAGAAAAAGAAATCTATTGTTAAGCTGTGCAGAAAATAAATTGTTATCTGCAATAAATCTGATAACGAAAAAATTTCCAAATGAAAAAATCATGATCTTTAGCGAAACTATTGATTCTATAACTAAACTTAAAGATATGTTAAACTCTCAAGGTACAAAAGCAATGATAATTGATAGTAAAACAAGTTCTAGAAATAGACATATAATATTGAATCAATGGGGGAAAGAGTTTTATCCACTCTTATCGGTACACACATTAGAAATAGGATTTGACATTCCGCAGGTTAGAATCGAAATTATCTTAGCTACTACATCTAATATAAACCAGGTCATACAGAGAATAGGGAGAGTAGTAAGAAAACATGAAGGTAAAGAGCTTGCATTAATCTATGTAATATATGTATCAGATACTAAAGATGATAATATACGTGATATCGTGAAGAAGGCTCTAGAAACAGATATTCAACAACAACAACAACAATCAAATTTAAAATACAAAGAATATATACATAATAATAATAATAATACCTTAGAAATAAATGAAACAGCAATTCTTAATAATAACAATATCCAAAATTCAAGACAAGTACGAAATGAAGTAAAAGGAAAAAGACTTGAAAAAGCTTACAACATAATAGAGTCTACCTTATACGAACCTATGATAGTTGAATTAAAAAAAGAAGAACAACAACAACATAATGAAGAAAATAAAGAAATTATCAATTCAAGTCAACGAGAAACGAAAAGATTGTTTAAGGTTAAAAGTAGTGGTAAGGAGGCAAACAAGTATTATAGTGTAGACATAGAAAACAAGACCTGTACCTGTCCTGATTTTAAATTTAAACTAAACAAATGTAAACATATTGTTGCAACAGAATTATTCTTGTCTTAAATTAATGATGCTATATGTATATAGTGATAATAACGATATATGGCGATAATAGGTAGATACTATCAAATATAGTAAACACTAATTTTAGGGGTTGATAATATATGTGTAATTTAATAAATAATTGTATGCGGGTATTGACTCAAATTTTATTTGTTTTTATACTCACTTCAAGAGCATCTTTGACATTTTTTGTAAATTCTAAAGTAGTTTCTGTTGTATAACTATTGTATCGGCCAGAATTTCTAACGTAGTCTAAATAATCTTCCATTTCGTCTTCATATAACAAAACATTATCAGCAACTACTATTGACATTTCTTTATTCATTAACTCGTTTTCTTCCAAAAGTTGAAGATAAGCAAGATATTGATTTTTGACTGCATCTATGAAAATCATGTCAAATCTGTCTTTCTTATCTAGTTTAGGAATAATCTCCAAGGCATCACCAGTAATTATTTCAATCTTATTTGATAATCCTGCTTTTTCTATATTCTCTTTTGCAATATTTGCAAGCTTCATGTCTATTTCCAAACATGTAACAATGAATTCATTAGCAGCAGTATGGTGATTTCTATTATTACTAATTTTATCATTATTATTCACATTTAACAGAAAATTTGCCATTACAATAGCTGAATATCCATGTAAAGTGCCTATTTCCAATATTTTTTTAGGCCTATATCTCTTGATAATTTCCCTAATAATTTCTGCCTTTATGGGACCAATAGATGGAAGAGAATTCTTTTTTGCAATTTCTTCTATTTCTGTTAGAATATCCAATACTTTCATCTTATTACACTCGATAGTACCGTCATTATTCTTATTATAACTATAATTTTTTAGAATA
>DATFCH010000356.1:0-8449 GCA_035253345.1 Nitrososphaeraceae archaeon | reverse complement strand
AAACAATATTAATAGTAAATACACTTTTCTGTCGATACGATTAATAATAATTTTCATCTACTATATTAAGTAAAAAATTATCTAACAATAAATGTAAATCATATGTATAGTATTTGAACATAGGTTATCGTTTGAAAAAATTTGAATACGAAGATTGTAAAAACTTGATAAAAAGAATCAATTTTATAAATACAATTCGGTCACATTGTTAAATATTTAATCATAATACTTAAGATATTATTCTAAGAATAGATACATAAAATAGTTTAAAATAAATGAATAACGTTAACTCATATTCCTCAATTACCAATATCGAACTAAAATATAAAGTGAAGATTTAGATGTAAGATTTAACACAGATATCAAGGAAACGATCCGTTAGCTATTATTCTAGTAGTTTTGCTATCTGGTTTTAGAATTAAGAATTTTTGTTGTTTATAATAAGCTATAGGTTTCTCTAAATTAAATATTGTTTTAGAACCTTGATTAAAAATTTTTACTGGTTTTACTTGTAGACCTACAGAAAGTAAATATGTTTGTGACTCTGTAATTTCGTTGTTAAAATATTTATTCTTTGAGAATTCTTCGACTATTATTTCTGTATTTGCCGTTTTTATTGTATCTCCAGAACAAATAATATCCCCTCTTTCGATTTCATGAGGTGTAATTCCTTTTATAGCAAGGCCTACTCGAGAGGGACTAAAACTTTCATTTACTGGATCGTCATGCATTTGAATTGATTTTATTAGAACCTCTTTATTTGAAGGCATCATTTTTAGTTTATCGTATACTTTTACACTTCCTCGTTTAATTCCACCAAGAATTACTGTTCCAACACCTTTGACATCGAAACTATGATCAATCGGCAAGATCAAATCGCCTTCTGTAGATTGAGAATTTAGACCATTTATCTCATTTTTCAACATTTCAATATTTTCTACTTTCTTAAATTTTTCCAGTAGGGTTCCTTTGATCATTTTATCAAGTCTTTCATCATCTATATCGTATGAATGAAGCAAGAAACCATTTTTAATATTTAGACTATCGATAGCTATTATTTGTTCTGCTAAATATTTGTCTAATGCAGAAACATATAAGGCAACTACTTCTGACATATTCAAAACTTGAGGTAACGTCTGAATTTTATCAGGAAATGATATTGGAGAGATAATTGTAAATATTATATCCTTTTGTTTTCTGTCATAAAGCACCATATCAGAAAGAGTTCCTTGTTTGCCAAATTCCTTAAGGAATTCATTCCCTCCAATCAATGAAATATTCAAACTATCCAATATTAAAAAAAAGCGATTGAAATAATAAAATTGTTTATAAATTTATTTAATTAGATGCTAGCAATAGGTAGAGTATACAGGAATGGTAAAAAATACAAATCGTCACCCTCTCATCTTACCGTTATCAATAATAGGAATAGTAATTGCAATTTTTGCAATTTTTATGATCTTTTTAGGTCGATCTATTGAACAAGGTGAAGGATTTGAAATAATGGGTACAAGGTTTATACTAGCAGGTATAGCAACTATTGGAATAGGATTTTTTGCTCAATATTATGATAAAATTAGAAAATCAATAGCTATTTGTAAATATTTGTTGAAAAATATTACAAAATCAAATAAATCCTATAAATAAAAATACAGATAAAAAAAGATTAATTGAAAATACCGAGAAAGGTAAGCTTTTATATTTTTAAACATTTAGAAAAATCATGACAGCATTGAATAATGATAAGAAAATTTATGTAATTGTTCACGGCAATCGACAAATTTTTGAGAAAGTCAAAGGTAAGCTTATTGAGAAGAATATCAAAGAAGATAACATTACAATGGCCTCTTTAGAAAAAGCCGGAGAAATTGGTGAATATGTAGCCATGACTTGGCCTCCAATGGCAGCTAAAGAAATTATAGTTAGTGAGATAATTGGAAATAATGGAAAAGGTAGAGGTATGGGAGCATGGGAAACGATAGAACAGAAAGAAATCTTTAGAATCTCATTATAAATAATTATACATATAGGAATTCAAAAAATATTTTATGTTTCAATATAGTAGTAAATTGCTGTCCTATAATATGTAAGGTGAATTATCATATCTATTGAACAAAAACAGACAGTTCTAAACCTTTACAAATCGGGAATTCCAGTTGAAGTTATTGCCTATCAAACTGATTTAGAAATAGAAGAAATTCATAATATAGTTAATTCAGAAGAAGAAAGGCACTCTGTAAAAAAAATAGATGAATCTCCTTCATCTTTAGCAGAGTTTTATCTAGATTCAATTATAGACATTAATGAGTTAATTAAAAATGCACAATCAAGAACATGGTCAGCATTGCAAGCAAAAGAATTTAATCTTTCACCTCAAGACTCCAACCAAATTTTGGAAAATTTGCTAGAATCAAAAACAAGACTGGTCATTATACATGTAGACTTAGTTGGATTTACTAAGCTTTGTATGAATTTATCTGCTAATCGATTAGCAGATATTATAAGAGCATTCACTCAAGAAATGTCTATTCTCATAGCTTCGTACGGTGGATACATAATAAAATTTGTAGGTGACGCTGTTCTAGGATTTTTTTTAGTAAAATCAGATAAAAAAGAGGATGACATAATTCCGTGTATTAACGCAGTTAGCTGTGCTCTAGCCATGGTCAAAGTAATAAGGTATGGAATCAATCCAATTTTAAGCCAATACGACTATCCTGAAATACACGCCAGAATAGGTGTGGATGTGGGAGAAAATGTAGTTGTACAATATGGATGGGAAACAAATAATGTAAAATATAAAGATGAAAATATAATAACAAAAAAACCAATTATAGATATTTTAGGATATACAATAAGCATAGCTGTTAAAATGACATCACTTGCAGAACCTGATCAAATTGCAATTGGCCAGTTAGTATATGACGCAATTGATACCAATCAAAAAGATAAATTTTACGAATTGCCTATTCATACAGAGGTATGGAATTATATATCTAGTACCTCTGGGAGAATATATAGAATCTATGGAAGTAAAAGAGACTAAAATCAATTACTAATTTCGACACATTACTGAATTCTATATTGTTTAATGATACCGTTTGGGTTGAATAATAGATAAAAACAATCTAGAGTTAATTTCTGACTCGGACTAGTTAAAAAAAATATATATGTTTAGGATATAATATTTAAAGTAGAATATAATTAGATTCTAATAATTCATAGATTATAAAAATCAAAATTAATCTAGGAAATAAATACAAGGTAGTGCAACACTAATAGAGATCAAGTTAGAATGAAAAATTGCTGACCTAAATATTATATATTCGATATATATATATATTGTCCTCATTTCAGAACAATTTTTTGAAATATTACGATATATATGAGTCTAAATTATTAACTTTCCTCATAGCATATTTTTACCTGGATCAATTTAGTAATGCTAAAGAATCGTTATTATAAATTAAAAATGATAGTGCTTTCCCTTCTTAATAAAATATATCTTTTGATTCCATAAAGTAGAATGTTATAAAAAAATAAAATAAAACATGATAGTATTCTTAAAACTCTGGACTCATTTTTTTTGTTGAATTATAATTTTTAAAAATCACATGTAATAAATACCACTATTTTCCTTTAAATAAAATTGCCTCATTAAATACAATTTGTGCAACATAATCATCTATTCCCAACATTTCGGCAATTATTGAAGGCCCATATTCCAAAATTATTTCAATTGTAAAACCATGAATCTGCAATATTTCAATTAAAGCTGTTGGTATATCTAGATATTCTAGCCTTATGTCCTTCCATATAGCTATTTTTGGCATTTTTGAATGGTTTGATGGTAGAGATAATTGAAAATTTGAATCATCAATAATTGAAATTGAAATATCTTCATGTTCAGAGTGATTAATCCCCGTCATAGTCTTATCAGTATATATCTATTAGTATATATTTAACCATTCATTTTTCTAATAAAATTATACTTAATTATCGCTATGTCAATTTTGATTATTAAGATGTAATGGTATTATAACATTGTACATATTAATTAAAAGTATGGAAAAGTAACCAATAATGAGAAGAATAAAGACTGAGAATTGAAGAAGTTGGGGACAATCACATTCACATATATTCCTGCATATTTTATAGTATAACTATATTTAGAATCTAATAAAATTTATTAGCTGCTAAATACAATATTTTTATAGTCAAAAGATAATAATTGAACAAAATTGGAAATTTCTAAAGGAAAAATTATTATTCATAAGGTTGAAAGTCCGGCTTTAAAATTCAATCCGTTGAAGGATCCTTACAACAGGGATATTATAGTATACACTCCTCCTAATTACTCTTCTAGTCAATCAAAAGGATTTCCTACTGTTTTTGGGCTTTCAGGTTTCGGCGGTAACGGAAGAACATTCTTCAATATAGATCCGCTTAGTGAAAACATCGAAGAAAGAATGAATAGGTTGATTTCTGAAAATAAATGTGGACCTATGATTTTGGTCATTCCGGATTGTTTTACAAAGTTTGGTGGAAATCAATATATAAATTCGACAGCTACAGGACAATATGAAGATCATATTGTAAAAGAACTTGTTCCTTTTATCCAAGAAAATTACAATGTTTCTTCATTTGGTCTTTGGGGAAAATCTTCGGGAGGTTATGGTTCATTTGTTTTAGGAATGCGTTATCCTGAAATTTTCAAATCTTTTGCATGTCATTCTGGAGATTCTGCTTTTGAATACTGTTATTTACCAGATTTTCCTATGGCTTATACAGCTTTCAAAGAAGCAGGAGGAATCAAAAACTGGTTCAACCAATTTTGGAATAAACCTAATAAAAAACAGAAAAAAGATTTTACAGCATTGAATATTTTAGGTATGGCAGCTCATTATTCTCCTGATTCGAGTTCTCCATTAGGAGTGGGACTCCCTTTTGATAGTGAAACTGGTGAATTAATTGAAGAAATATGGCAGAGGTGGAAAAAATGCGATCCTGTCAATATGATAGACTATTATCAAGATAATCTAAAAAAACTTAAACAAATATACATCGATTGTGGAACGAATGATGAATTCAATCTTTACATAGGAGCAAGAATAATTCATAAAAAATTATCCAATATGAATATAAAACATCATTATGAAGAATTTGATGGAGGTCATTCCAATACATCATTCAGATATGATACTTCTTTTCCCATGTTATCTTATAGTCTTGAATAGGTTGAATACTAATATGAAGTAAATCCAAATAATCCTTTTAAATATATTACTAAATTTGAATATACATAAATTAAATAATATGAAGATATAAAAAAACTCTTAAAAATGATAAGTAAAATAAAAATGTACTCATATAACATAACGTAATTGAATTCCCTTTATATACGAGTTTTTCATCTAAATATACGAAAAGATATGAATAGAACAAATTCCTTACTTATTTTTGCATCTATAACACTGAGCATCTATTTGGTGTTTAACACATTAGATACGACTAGTGCCTTTGCATTAGAAAACAACGAATATACTAACACTCCTCCAGAATATTCGGATGAAAGTTATTATGATGAATCCGAATATAGCTCTAATTTTTATGGTGGATATTACGACAATTATGAGAGTGGACTTTACGAAGACAGATATGGGAAAATATACCTTATTGAATAAGAAGATGTTCAATCAATATTTTATTTTAGTATATGTTGATTATTAAATTGATGCAAAGTTTCTTTTAAACGGATAAAACTGTAAGAGACTTTAAAGAAAGAATAACCATTGATTATTAGAATAAAATTTATGTTGCACTTTTTGAGTAATTAATTTTTTCTCTAAGGGATTATTTGATAGATCTAATTTTTTTGGCTGCAATGAGAATTTAAGAGTCATGTCTGAGTCTTTCTTTTGGTCAAGTTGTCTTTCCTTGGTCAATTTAAAAAGACTATTACTATCTAAAATAAAATGTATTATTAAACTAGAAGAATTAGAATACCTATCGACAGAAACTGATGCAGAGCTAATTTCACTATGATCTATATCGTTGATTGTAGTTAAAAATTCTTTTGCATCAGAGAATTCTTTTATCGTATTTGGAATTTTTATCTCCATGTGAAGATAAATAAACCCTTCTTCGATTCTAGTCATATTATATTTGAATGGTATTTCAAATAGTATTTTTTTTGATTGCTGATCATAGTTAAAATGCATTATCTTATCGTTAAATGATAAGATAGTAATTTTGTTAGTAGGATTGCCTATATCTATATCTAATATATTTCCTAAACTTAGATATGAATCAAATTTTAAATTAATTTCTTTAATATTACTCCCTTCATCATCAGTATTGTTGAATAAATTTACATTTACTTTTAAACGATAAAGTCCGCTATCTAAACTAGGTTTTTCAATAAATATAATTCCATCTTCATCAGACTGGACAATCTTATTAAGATTATCTTTATGTATGTTATATTGGTTAAATTTATTAGTATTATTATTTACAATATCGGTTTTATTAGAATCAAAATCTAGAATAAGAGTTCCATTTTTGGAAAAGAAAGATCCATTTAAAAAATTTTTCTCAGTTATATTTCCATTTTTGAGTTCATTTTTTAATATAGTAACATTATAATAGTTTGGGATATATGTTATATTTTTATCACTATCTATTAACCGAAATATTAGAGATCTGGTTTCATTTATATCTGATTTTGTCATAGAGGGACTAAATTCAACATTTAAACTCAAAGGACTAACATCCAGGTTGAGTGGAGGAAGATAATCAATGCCAAAATTATTCCTTATTCCGTTACCATAAACGATTGGAAATATAAATACATAAAGAAAAAAAAATACGGATAATAACGACAATATATTTAGAATTCTTAGCATAGATATCACTAAGTGATAAGATGTTAAAGTAGAGTAATAAAAAGAATTGATTTTTTTCTGTTATCTAAACAGAAAGTTACATATGCCTTCGTTAAAATTCATCATACACTCTTTCTTTAATTCCTCTTGGAGTTTTCCTTGGTCATTATCAAATCCTTTAGGATTTAGTTCATTAAATGGAAGGTTTTGATCTAATTCATTTAATGGTCTCTGAATAATCTCAAGTGTTGCTGGAATATTTATCATTTCGTTATCTCTTAATATTACTAGGTTTACAACATCTCCTTCTTTTTTATTCGTCAAATAATCAGTTATATTAGAAACTGATTTTATAGTCTGATTATCTATACCGACTATTAAATCTCCACCTAATCTATATTGTGTGTTATTAATAATTTCAACCTTGTACCCACCTCGGACCCCTGCTTTATCTGCCGGACCATTAGCATTTACATCGATCACGAGGAAACCATGATTTTCAGTAAGATTCATCTGTTGTGCAATTTCAGGAGTTAAATCTATTCCAGTAATTCCGAGGGAAGGATGTCTTGATGAGTTAACGAGTGTTTCAGAATCCGGCCTTTCCTCTAAAGTAGTATTTTTCTCTTGAACATTACCGTCTCTGATAATAGTTAATGAAATTTTATCACCAACTGATTTTTCTCGTTCAAGATGAGAGAGTACATCATCTATCTTTCTGACAGGCTTTCCGTCAATAGCTATAATCACATCACCTCCCAGTTCAACTTCTCTTCCATTTACCCTATCAATTTCATCTCCCCCTTGGATTCCTGCTTTATCAGCCGGACCATTAGCATTTACATCGATCACAAGGAACCCACGAGCTTCAGTAAGATTCATCTTTTCTGCAATATCAGGAGTTACATCTACACCAGTTACTCCAAGCCAAGGATGTTGATAGGAACCCTTTTCAATCAAGGATGGTATGACTTTTTCTAATGTATTAGAAGGAATAGCAAATCCAACTCCTGCATATACACCAGTATTGGAGAAAATTGCTGAATTAATTCCTATTACCTCACCAGATAGATCCAATAAAGGTCCTCCAGAATTACCAGGATTAATTGCTGCATCAGTCTGAATTATATCCGGTATTGAAAATGATACCATTCGATCTTCATTTCCCAACATATTTTCAGGTGATGATGGTAATAATCTTCCTAATCCACTAATAATACCATCAGTGAGAGATCCAGATAAACCGAAAGGATTGCCAACAGCTGCAACATGTTCTCCGACAATTAGTGTTGAAGAGTTTCCAAGTGTTAATGGAAATAATTTTTCTTTAGGAACATCATCCAATAATACAACAGCAAGATCACTATGAGGGTCTGAACCTATTACCTTACCAGTATAAACTGTACCATCAGAAAAAGTGATATGAAGATTTTTTGCTCCAGTAGTTACATGGTTGTTAGTAATAATATGTCCCTCAGTATCATAGACAAAACCAGATCCTAGTCTACTGCCCAAAAGATCAGCTGTTTCATCTTCACTCGAAATTTGCACTACCGATTTTTCAA
>DATFCH010000355.1:0-4567 GCA_035253345.1 Nitrososphaeraceae archaeon | reverse complement strand
AATGAAAATGAAGGGAAAGTAACATATCTAGCATAAGCTATTTTAGATAATTTTTAATATTATGAATACTATAGAATATTACGCTTGACAGGAACATAAGGATGACCTGATACAGATAAAGATTTTCATGGATGTTAACTTTACAATATTCTCCCCACCTTCTTAAATTTAAAATCATAATTGATTATTGTTGTATCATTATACATTGAAACAAAGAATTGTAGCTAGTTATACATGAAATAGATTACATTTATTCTGCATACATGGAATAATAATTCTCAAACGATTCAAGTCTATCTTTGAAATACTGATTGACTTGTTCCATTAGGCTTTTCTCTGAAAAATGTAAATAATGTTTTAGTTTCAATACATTACATGCTTAATCATCATACCATGTTTCACCATCTGTATAAACCGTATGTTTTCCATACTTTTCAACTAATGACCTAATGAATTTTTCAACAACAAGCATATTTCTCTCTTCTGAAATGTGGATTCCAAGTACTGAAGAGCGAATTGGTTCAATTGCAATCCATAGCCAAAAATGTTGATTGCCAAATCTGTATAACAGTTTAGTCTATTATAAAAGATGAAGTTCTTTTACGTTTGTAAATTGGTTATTCTGTTAATCTCTGAATTCAGTTCTATACAGATATGACTTCTTTTATTGTCATTGAAGATTACTAATACTTTAGAAGTATTACGTAGACTAAGACCAAGAAAATATAGATAAAGAGAATACATAATTACAATAGTGGATGTTCTATTTCGTTCGAATCTAATATTCATACTAGATTAGAATTAGAATGTTCATAGCTAAATCTAGAACGTTAACTTAACAGAGCCTACATTAAAAACAGAAATTGCCAAAGAAATATTCCAATCAAGGAGACAAATTTAACATTGATAATTAAAGATCATTTCTAATACAAATCCATAATTTGAAGAATCAAAATGTATTAAATTTATATTCTTACTATAAAGATAATTAATTATGAAACCAATATTAAAAAGATGAGTGAATGAAAGTTAGAATCATTAAGGAAAGGAATTAATTAACAACAAACAAACAAACAACAAAAAATTATCCAAAAGTACTCCACTTTTATTCTACCTTTAGCATTTAAACTGAAGATATTGTCGTTTTTCCTTTGCTTATACATACTTTCTTTTCACGTATAGAAGACACTATACAGATATGTGATCAATCCTTAGTAGATCTTTTTTTGTTAATTATCATACAAATGTTCAAACAATTTTATAGCATTCTCTGGCCTCCTGCTTTTTAGAAGGTCAAGGGCTAGTTAACAAACAAATATTTTTTTAGAAATACCCAAGATAATTGATATTGAAAAATATTTAATTTAATTTAATTTAATTAATAATTATTGTTAAAGTTTTATTTGGATCTTGGGTATAAACAAAGAAGAAAAAACTATTGAAGATACTCGAAAAAGTATATTCCAAAAGATGAAAATAACATATAGCTAAACGTTCTTGTTTTCTATTCTTTTTTATTTATACCTAACATACTTTTAAAATAGAAGATGTTATGTTACTATATGATTAACTCTTCGTAGTTTCTTTTGTTAATCAAAAAAAGATTTCTCTTTTATAGAATCTCTGTATTTAGAACATCGTCAGTTAGATTTTTTACTGGTTATCTTTGAGCCCAAATATCTTATATCTTGAAATGAAAAATGGTCAGAAATTCAAGGTTTTTAATAACATTTGAAAGATTCGGTAATTTGATATGTTAACTTAATATCTTTATTCTGCAGTTATATAATTTTTGTTGAAAACTACTAGAATGCAATAAGTACCAATGAATCCATAATTTCTAAAACATAAAAGATAATTTCTCAATTACAAAATATTGATATGCATCATAAAAAGAATTGAAAGAATTTTGTGGTATTTTCAACTTGATTTTTTATTTAGGTGAAATAATTATTGAAAATATAATTCCTAATGTTATTCCATATACTGCATGCCCCAATAAACTGATAATAATCGGACCATGTCCTAAGGGATGGTTTAACGGGTTTATACCAGTAATCGGTTTATGAATTGGCAAAAGTGTAAGAATCCAAAGAAAAAATCCATATAATAATCCGATTATCAGTAGTGGAGTTTCATATAATGATGGAAATAAAATTAAAGCCAAAAGTAATCCAATTCCGCCGAGTCCACCGTTCAAAAAATGTAGGAAAAAGATTCCCCAAAAATAATTTTTATTATTAGGAATTTTGAAAATTTTACATGTCAAAATTTGATTCTCATGCCATTCTAAAATACCTGTTAATTTCCATTTTTTCCAAAATGGAATTTCAATAAGCGTCATTAATCCTGTAGATATTAGACCTGCAATCACACTTAACAAAATTGAAAATAGATCAGGTTGCAAATAATTTGTACACACCAATGGATTTCTTTATTGAAATATTGAATAAATATATCCATAACCATAGATACTGATTATCAAATTGATATAATGGGTTCATATATTATATACAGAAGCAGAACGTGTTCCTTTTATAAACCTGATATTTTATTTCAACAAAACAATTATCTAATGATACAACGTTTAATACAACATATTTATATAAATTTTGGAAAATCTAGTTTTTTAATTAATTTATTGATTTGGTATTAGTCAAGTAACACTATGCTACTAAGACGAAAGAGTAATAAGAACAATATGTTCATAATAATTTAATGAAGAAAGTATCTAAAAAAAATGTTGGAACAAGATATGCTATAATTGTCTCTATGACGATGATAGCTGGTGGATTAATGTTATTTGCTTTTAATTTGAATGTGGTAATGGGAATTCCTCCAGGTGTAACAGAAGGAGATTATTTGTTTGGAAGAACAATTGGTATAGTAGACGATGAAAATGGAACACCATTATGGATTATTTCTGGAATATGGAAAACTAATTTATCAAATCAAACAAAAGTAGGGGATAACTCTACTGTTTTCGATGCATCTTTGAACATGATTAAGACTGATGGAACCTCAAAACATACTCATGCTCTCACTAATTTTGTTTTAGCGGAGACTGCGAATCAAAATAACGCTACTGTATTTAATGGAACAGGGACAATTAGTATGAAGGATTCACCTATCACTGATGTTCCTATAAGCATTAAAGTGTTGAATAAAGATCTAGGTATAATCTACATTGATCCAAATAAAGTAGATAATCATTTTGGTACTAATCCAATATATGGTATTTCTTTAGAAGACAGACATCATAAAAACAGATAATAAATTAATCTAGTAAATTTTTTTCTTTTATTTTTCCTTTTATATCAAAAAATATTATTTACGTTTTTATAAGAAGAGTTAATATATCATTTATTTTGTTAACAATGTATGAATTTTAAAAAAATTAGTTTTTTTAGTGGTATGGCTGTTTTATTATCATTTTTGATTTTGAATAGTGTGGCATACCAATCATCATTCGCAGCAATTGAATTTGAACACAAAATAAAATGGGGAGAAAAAGGTGTTGCACAAGGCCAATTTAATCAACTAGGCGGTCTTGCTGCTGATAATGAAAACAATATTTATGTTGCTGATTTTGCCGGGCGTTCACATATGATCCAGAAATTTACAGGAAATGGATCATTCATACTTGGTTTTGGTGTATTTGGTAACGGCCCACAATATTTTACTAATCCTTCTGGAATAACTGTCGACTCTGAAGACAATGTTTATGTTGCTGATTTTGGAAATCCTAATTATGCTATAAAAAAATTTAGCAAGAATGGAACCTTTATCAACACCTTCGGTTCCTTCGGCCTCGGAGATGGAGAATTTATCACACCTGGTGGTTTAGGAGTAGATAAAGAAAATAACATTTATGCTACGGATTTTGGAGAAAATAATAATGTTCAGAAATTTGATCAAAATGGTAATTTTATAATGAAATTTGGTACTTACGGAACTGGTGATGGACAGTTTTTGAATCCGACAGATGTAGAAATAGATTCAATTGGAAATATAATTGTAGTCGATTCATTTAATAATCGTGTACAAAAATTTGATCCAAATGGTAATTTTATAATGAAATTTGGTACTGCAGGAAAGGGTGAGGGACAATTTGACAATCCTATTGAATTAGCAGTTGATGCTTCTGACAATAGTTTCGTAGCTGATGCTGGTAACAATCGTGTACAAGTATTCAATAGAGATGGCATGTATATTACTCAATTTGGCAATCAAGGTTCACCTGCTGAAAGACTTCAGGATCCAGTTGGCATCACATTAGATTCTTTCGGGAATGTCTATGTAGCAGATGGAATAGATACTGATGTACATGTATTCAGTCCTGTAAAGTAGTTTTTTTTATTTTTATTTTTGTTTTTATTTTGTTATAAACAATAGGAAAGATAAATATTAAGAATAATTCCTGGTTAGATATTTCTATACTCACTCAATATGACATATTTATCGGAAATGATTCAATAGAATTTAAAACATAATATAAAGATGAGTGGTCACAATAAATGAATTACTTTTAGTTTTTTAGAATTTTTTTTTCAATTGTTTTAGTTAA
>DATFCH010000354.1:0-2058 GCA_035253345.1 Nitrososphaeraceae archaeon | reverse complement strand
CAGGGTACTCAGTGCATGTTGGTGTATATCTGAATTAATATCATTTGTATAATCCTCAGATTTTGTCGAATACTCTTTCATATTCTTATCGTCTATATACTTATAGTTTGAATCTTTATTGTCTTCTGTCAATGCAACAAGGTATAAAGAAATATCTTGAGTGACTAGTCTATTATGCATTTTTTCATCCAGATGCAAATCAGCATCAAGTAGATCAACGTAACATCCATCTTTTGCAGACCACATCTTCTCTTCTACTGCCAATATTGTTCTGTTTGCCATTTTCTCTAGTCTTTTTGATTCAGTTTGATTTCCGAATTTTTTTAACAATATTGAAAAATTTTTTAGTGCAAGAATCCAACAGGCCTGACTATAAACTACTTTTCCTATACGTAAAGTTGTATCCATCCAATCTTCGTTGTGTTTTTGTTCTAATAATCCATCATTGTCTATATCTCTACTTTGAAGATAATTCAATGCCTTTAACATCCGAGGAAGCAAAACGTTGAGGATTTCATTTAATGAAAACTTTGAGAGTAAAGTTATTTCATTTTCTATTCTTTTTTTGTAATCTATTCTTTCGTTTCGTGATAATGTAATTACTGGTTCTGTTTTAGTATGGTTATTATCTTTCAGATCAAGCAAATTAGATAAAATATACGACGTAG
Organism: Nitrososphaeraceae archaeon; assembly: GCA_035253345.1. Classification (GTDB taxonomy): domain Archaea; phylum Thermoproteota; class Nitrososphaeria; order Nitrososphaerales; family Nitrososphaeraceae; genus TH1177. The sequence continues at coordinate 1,390 of DATFCH010000354.1, read as the reverse complement.
TAGATATCATTAAGGCTATAGAATCAATATCTGGATTTTGTCCGTAAACTTCACAAAAATTTTTTTCATAATAGATTGTAGTAGGGAGAGCACCATCAAATTTAGTTCTTGTTTCCTCATCTGCAATAATTGGATTAAAATTCATTTCTGGAGATCCTCTTCCATACACTAAAGGTTTTGTTTTAAAGTCAGAGTATAGAAAAGACGAGACTGTTTTTTCCTCTTGGGGTGTTACAATTATTTGATTGGTCCAAATTAAAAGAATTTGTTCAAGTACAATTTTAAAGTGTCCTGATAAAAATTGATCCTTGAGTATAAAAGCTGCATCCCTTGTCCATACTGCCTTGTAATGACCTCCTGGATTTACACCTTTTTCAATTTCGCTTTGAGTTGACTTTATAAATTTATTTAAAAATTCCATAAGAATCTTTTTCTCTTTCTCTTTATCTTCCTCTTTCTCCTTTTGAGCTAAAGAATTCACTATAAACCAGATCTTTGATCAGGCCTATTAAATACTTTTCAAAAAATTGAAGATCTGTTTATCTTTAAGATTTATCAAGGATTTTGTAATTTTATTTACAAGGACAATGAAGAAGTTTACCAACAAAGATAATGATAATAATAGTAATGATAATCAAAAGAAAGAGAAGATAAATAATCAGTACAAATGTGAAGAATGTGGAATTGATTTTGGAAATAGTATAGGAGACATGGAAGAACATAAATTAACTTTTCATTTACAAAAAGGAGACATTGAAATAAAGTAATAGCAAATGGAGTTAAGAGAGAATTTGGATCAAATCAGATTTTATGTATACAAATTTCTTTAGAAAAGAATTAATTTCAATGCAGCTTGTACCATCAATTTTCCTATTCCAATTTGGGAAAATTGTATTGCAGATATAATACTAATTAGGGTTAGTTACCATTCCCTACATTATTCTATTAGAATATTATTTGGTTAATTACGTAGTAGTAGTAGTAGTAGAAAAAAATATCATACTGAACAATCGTATTAAAAGAGCCAGAAACTTTTCATAATTACCTCCTGTAGGTGAGAGGCTTATTTCGGCCAGTCCCGTATTTGGCCTTTCCTCTCCACCATAATAGTGACTCGGGGAACGGGACCGAAACCCGGTTCACCATTTTCTACAGAAGGTAAATATAGTTGGAATACTTTCTATAAAAGAATTTTAACATGTATATTTAGTCGTATAAAACGAAGAAATTAGGAGTTGTATTTAGAAACGTATTTCAGTATAATAACTAATTAAAAAAGATAAATTTTAGTAATTTTGAATATTTATAGGTAAAAATTATATTCATTGGTAACGGACCAGGATTAGCGGAGGGCTATGACATTATATTTGTCCTATATTTTTAGATTAAA
>DATFCH010000353.1:0-6213 GCA_035253345.1 Nitrososphaeraceae archaeon | reverse complement strand
TAACTGAAAGATTTTTGAAATTATAAGATTTATGAATTTATTTTTTTATTTTTCATATTTAGAAAACAGAAATTCCTTCTTTAAAAAGTTAATTTTATTTTTCATTATTTCTACTGTTATGCTTGTAATTATTTTTGATTCGAATTTTCTAATGGGATTTTTGCAAGAAAAACTATTGCAATTTAATAATAAAATAATAATATTCTCAATGTATGTATCTATTTTTGTAATATCTAATCTATTATTATTGATTATGACTTATAGTATTGGATATCTAAAAGAAATTGAAGTTAGATACAAAAAATATTATTTTATATCTATCTTTATAATTTATTTGGTATTATCAATAACATTAATTACTACTACAATACAAATTTCATTATTCAAAAGTTATAGCAATATTATTTTTTATTTAACTTCGTATATTTCATTTATTTCGACATTGGGATTTTTATCAATTCTTTCCTTTAATTTTTATCGATGGTTTTTAAAAGGAAAAAATAATTTTACATTATTGTATGGAATATTATTTTCACTTTATTGTGTTACTTTAATTTTGGCATTAATATACCTGATAAGTGGTTTAACAACTCATCCATCTACTATTGACTATACCTCACCACGGGAATTAAGAGGTGGTACTTTTTCAATAAATATTATATTTCAGAATAATATAGCATTGATATATGATATTTTTTTTATTATTTCGTTTCTTTTAGGATGGCTTTTAACTGTATATATGCTTAAACAATATTCTAGACGTATTGGAAAATATAAATTTTGGATTTTGGTTAGTATACCATTATTTTTTTATTTAATAAGATATGATGGTATTATATTAAATTATTTTAATTTGGATAATCTGATAAATCTACCCGTTCTTGGTATTATATATCCCTCTATCAAAGATGCGATATATACTGCATTTATAAATTCCAATATACAAACTACCGGAATCTTTTTTGGTTTTTCTTTTGTACCCGTATTATTAAAGTTAAAGAATTCTTTATTACAAAATTATATGATAATAACAATAATAGGAATGATGTTCCTTTTTGCATCAAGAGATTTCCATTCAATTTTTTTAAATTCTGTTCCTCCTAACGGTACAATCACAATTTCATTTATGCCAATAGGCGCCTTTATGTTATTTACCGGCATAATATCATTTTTGAGGTTAGCAGCAAGAGACAAAGAATTCTATAGGGACCTTATTATTAGAATTGAAAGAGATGTTTCTCTATTAAAAAATATAATTATCACAGAAAAAGAGATAGAGATATCTAATAAAATTAGACCATTAATAGAATACTCTCAAAAATGGCAAAGAGAACACGAGTATAGGTTAATGAAAAATGAAGAGGTAATACAAATTATTCACGATGTTGTATCAGAATTCCGTAAAAGAAAAAGATAATAAATGTTTGACATCAAAATTTATGAAAGTTTTTAGATTATAAATTTTATAACTGCTCTTACGGTTTTGAACTACAAAATTGTGTCGAAAACAGTTCACACACCTCCGAGCCCGTATTATTAGAAAAAGGGGAATTATATTTCAAATACTATAAATTTCAATAAATAATATTAATTATGAAATGGATAACAAGGGAACATGCGAAAGTAGATAGAATCGCATGTCCTTGGCTCATAAAGAATTTTGTAGATAAGGAAGCTAAATTTCTGTTTGTGCCGTCACACAAAGTACTTGAAATAATGAGAAACGAAAATGCTATTCCATTTGATATACCTAATGTTGAATTGGGTCATCAAGATGATGAATGCTCATTTGATTCCATTATAAAGAAATATGAACTGGATAAAAAGAACCCAGAATTACTGATATTAGCAGAAATTGTAAGAGGTGCAGATACAGAAAAAAGACAGTTAACACCTCAATCAGCAGGGCTTGCAGCAATTGCTGCTGGATTTAATGCCATATCAAAAGATGACTACGAGAATATGGAAAAACAATTCCCTGTATACGATGCATTGTATGCATTTGCTAAAGCCGATAACAAAGAAAAGTTTTTGACTTCAAGGCATTAACTAAAAAAATTATGATAATCTGAATAAAAACAAAAAATTAGTAATAAAAAAAATTGAGGTAAAAGTAATACATGTTGTTAAAGTTATTTTTTATTTGAAGTTCTAACGTAAATGTAAATTATAATAGTAAAATTCAAATTAATCAATTTTTTTTATTTCTTAGATTATAAAATACAGTATTTTATATCATTATATGCAAAAAATAATGTTACATTTCATGTTTATTTAGAAATTCCAGCTGACCTGTATTAAGAAATAGATTGAAAAGTTCTCCACAATGGAAAGTTAACTTAAAGTTATTTCAATTCATAGTGATGAATCAAGATTTAATAACTGAATTTTTCAGAATATCAAAGTATTTAGTAGGTAATATATCTCCATTTTTTGTTACATTAATTAAATTAAAATTTTCTGGTGGTGTATTAACATAATTCCAATTCCAAAATGCCCATCCATATACTTTTAATGAGTTGAATTTATTTATCAATATATCTGATTGTTCTTGGGTTAGATCGCTTGTTGTAGTATTAATTTTACTGGTATCATCTCCGGTAGGAGTATTTGTTGCTTTCGATTTTTGTTCTCTATTTACATTATTCCATTCTCCAATGTATAATGGAACCTTTGCTATTTTTGAAACATTTAAGAGAAGTTCCAATTTTTTGTCTTGATAATTATCATCTTTAGGAATTCCATATAAAGAAATTTTAAAGATGGAATTTTTATCTTTCGGTATGATTTTTGCCATATTTTCAGAAGTTAGGTTAATAAATGAATCCTTGAATGTAATTGGAATGGTCATATCGATAACAAAAATTTTATTTGTTTGATTTTGGATTTCACTTATTATATATTCATAGTATTCTCCAATTTTTGACCATTGCTCTTGTGAAAAAATTTGAGGTTCGTTAAGGATCTCGTATCCAATGGTACTGTTATGATTATCAAGTAATTTTACAATCATTTTTAAAAAGCTAGCTTGAAGAGTCCATCCATCTATTCGGTTGGTGTCATTATTGTTATTATTATTCTGATCGGTTAGATTTCTATCCCACCAATTAGTCCACCACAATTTAGTAGAATTACTAGATGTTGTTTTACCTGAATCAAAAGGATAAAGATTTTTATCAAATAAGAAAGAAGGAAATCCTGTTCCTCTTTTTCCATCAAACCAACTAGATGTATGATATTGATGATTATCATATATTACTTTTAATCCATATTTATCTGCAAGAGTTGCTACATTTTCCAATTCTTGCAAAAACAATGTAGGATTATTTTCATATGCTTCCCAATAGAATACATATCTTATATGATTCATTCCTATATTTTTAATAAGTTTGAAACTTTGGTCATAGTAATTATCTGGAATTGAGATATTAGGAAATCTTTCATAGTTTAAACTCGTATACATTCCTTTCATATTTACACCAATAATTTTTTCAAATTCTATGTGAGTATTATCAGTGGGATAAGCTATATTAATTTGAAAAAGACCAAAAAATGAAAATATAGATATTATCGATATAGATAGAAATGTTATTAGAAGGCACAGCATATCTTTTTTATCGAACCTATTTTTAAAATTGTAGTTCAAATTCATGTTCTTAATATTCATAATACAATTTCTAATGAATATCATATCTAAAAAGGTAAAGATTTAAGTTAAGATCTCATTATCGAATCTCTTACATCTTTAACTTGAGAGAACTAGAAATGAACATTTACATGTGTCGTTACTCTAGATTAAATTTAGCAGATGGTATATCTCTACATGAGAACGGGTCTATCAGAAGATTCAGTAATCGTTACTTTATATTTCTTATACCTATTTCAAAGTTAATTTTCTACTACTTAGTACACATTTCTCTTTTGGTTTTTTTCCAATTCTTTACATTAAGGACTTGTTAGTATTATCAGAATTTTATTAGCAATAATAAGAAAGTTTAACTTTAGTTGTATTTTCAAATAAATTAAGTGACATATTAAGATTTTTCGGATTACGAATACTATATTTATAATATATTCCTCAAGTAAATAATTAATAAAAAAACCATCCCTCAAATCTTAATAATTATAAGACTGGAGATTCTGGAGATAATTGAGGTGATTTATAGAGTTATTAATATTCTCATAAATCTTTCATCATACCGTTACACCTTTTAATTATCTGATAAATTTCGTAGGTAATTGATTTTTTTTGAACTATAAAAGTGCTTTAAAAAGAGTCTACATCTCTCCACACTAAATCGAAAATAGATAATTCTCCCCTATTAAATTGATATTCGTCAATTCCAAACAGGAACATAACTTCTTTTATCATCTCTAAATATTACTAATGTTTTAGATGTGTTGAGTAAACTCAAACCATGAAAATAAAGATAAAGAGAATACATTACAATATAGTTTGATGTTCTATTTCTTTCAAATTTGATTTTATTCATATAACAACAAATAGAATGTTCTTAGCTATAGCTTTTGCTACCTAAATTAACAATTATTTGGATCATACCAACTGCCGCTGCAGTCTGAACCTACTGCATGGGCGGTTTGCACGGTAAACATTCCATCTGTCTCTATTCCTATTGCTATTCCAATAGCAAATGTGATAACTAAACCTATACCAAAAACGGCTAACTTTGAATGTGCTGTGATTAAATTCATAATTTTGTCTTTTATTGACATTATTGCAAATTATAATATTATATACTTAAGATTTTCTATTATTTTATATATTTATTAAACAAATTTGATAATAACAAGTGAAAATTTATACCTTTTTCTAAACTTTATAAATATTATAACTTATTAACGTTTAATTTACAAATACAGCCCTGTTAATTTAAGGAAATAGATTTATACATACTACATTTGATAGTAATTTTAATAATAAATTCAATTATTTGCTAAACTAAAAGATATTTGAAAGCAAAAAAACCTAAATGTAATATTTCTGAGTAACCAATAATAAGATTCTATTAATCGAGTATTGATATTTATAAAATTATAAAGTGAATGTTTATATCACATTTATGGTTTCATGCATCCAAGGATGTAAAGTACACCCTAACTCAAAAGTGCCGACTTTATCAAATTGATATGTAAACTCTTCATTTTGCTCTAATAACGAGTCAAATAACAACTTGTCTTTGCTTGTAATAGTATGAGGTGTTTTATCTTCATTTATCCATGTTAATTTTTCTCCTTTATTTATTATAATTTCGTCTGGATTAAATGATCTGTGAGTCGCAGGATGGAAAGATCCTTTTGGAATTTGAATAGTTAGTTCAGATGTGTGGTCGTTATTTATTGTTGTTGTTGTTCTAATGTCATTGACGGCCTCCTTTACCGTTATTGATTTTTTGAAATTTTCTGGATTACTGTTAAAAGTTGGATTGGATTGAAGGTTATTGTTATTTATAGAGTTTATAGATTTACCTTCTTCTTGAGCCATTAGAATATTATTATTGTTTTCAAAATCGGTCAAGAGTAAAGTTATGGATAATGTTATGCCTATGGCAAGAAAAATACTTAATTTAAGATCATTGTTATTCATATCATAATAGAGACAATTCTTTTTATTAAATACAAGGTATATGATATAACCATTTGCAATTACTTGTGTTACAATTGCTGCTGCTGCTGCATCTATATTCATTGATGTCATGAAAATGCTTTAGTTATTACACAATTCTGATTATTTAGTATATTATATGAGTTTAATTATGTTTGATATTCTAAGATTTTTTTTATTATCTAAAATTGGTTTATAAACCAGTATAAGCGTATTCGAAGTGAGGCATTCATTCCCACCTACGACTATGAGTATTAAAATAAAAATAGTCCTTTTTGTTAATTGAACAAGAATGTATTAGTTTTTATATTTAGATTATTAAAAATTCTACTCTACTCGATCAGTTCCATTAAAATTTGTCATGCAATGACTACTAGGAAATTCTGGTAATGCAGAAGTATGAGTTGCCAAATTTTCCAATGTGATTTTTTGTCCATTATAGGTAAGTATTTTAAGACTAGGTGGAAGATATTGTTCAATTGGATCGTCTAAATTAACCAAACCACGGTTAACCATATCAGCCAAAAGAATAGTAGTAAATACCTTGGTAATAGATCCAATAGCAAAAATCGTATCTTTATCAACTGTTA
>DATFCH010000352.1:0-4749 GCA_035253345.1 Nitrososphaeraceae archaeon | reverse complement strand
ATATTAAACGAAGATCATTACAAGATTTTTTACTCTGTTATTCATTTTTCGCCTCCTTAAAATGATAATTGTCAAACTATATTTAAGATCAAAAATAATTGACAAGTTGCCAAAAAGTAAACAATACAATATTAATTTATTAAAACCAAATTAAACTATTTTTAATCAAAAAATTCGAAGTTTAACGATGGAGAAAAAAGTAGAGTAATTAAAATGTACATATAGATGGTTTAATATTAAAGATATCAAAATAATCTTTGATGTTCCTCCAGCATGCATCTATTATACACAAAGTCAATTCCGTTTTTATTAGCCAATTCTTTAGATGCAGGACTAAAAATTCCTTTCTGTAACCAAATTACTTTAATTCCTGGCTTTTTTATAGCATCTACTACTACGTCTTTAACATCTTCAGATTTTCTAAAGATATCTACAATATCAATATCTTCCTTAATTTCAGAGACAAGCTTGTATGATTTTTTATTAAGAATTTCATTTGTTGTAGGATTTACAGGTATAATATTGTATCCCTGTTCTAAAAGATATCTAGGTACATAATTAGATGGTTTTTCTTCATTTTTTGACATTCCCACTACTGCAATATTCTTGAAGTTGTAAAAATTTTTTATTTCATTATCAGTATAATTATCTTTATCCATATCTATAATACGACACCTTTAACTATTTATTTATTAATATCCATGGCAGTATTATATCAATAATTAAAAGCCGATATTCAGAACATAAAATATAGATGAGTATTTTTAGTTATTTCAATTCATCTTCTGATAAAGGAAGAGAGAATCCACCCTCTTCTAAAGGGATGTCGGCCATTGAAATAGCATCTAGTAAGTTTGAATCTAAATCCATAAATTTAATTTTATTCCTCAAAACATTTATCAAATCATACGAGGTCACTATTCCTATGATATCATTGTTTTCATGAATTGCCAAATGTTTAATTTTCTTTTCAACCATAAGTTTTGTTGCATCATTAATAGTTGAATTTTTACTAATTGTTATCAAAGGCGATGACATCACTTCTGCCGCTGTTAATTTATTAGCAAGGATATTTTTGGCACATATTTCTCTTATCAAATCTTTTTCCGTAACGATTCCTATAATTTTATCGGCATTATCTATTATACTTACAGAGCTAATATGACGTTTAACCATAATTTTGGATATTTCCAAAGCGGATACCTTATGATTTACTTTGACAACATTTTTGCTCATAATTTCATAGATATAGATGGATTGGGCTTCATCCGCATTGTGCATCATTATAGTTTTTAACAGGTTGTTAATTAAATTTTATTGAATATATATTATTTAAAATATGATTGATAATTTAATAATGGACTTAATTTTATCAAAAAAATGTTGTTAGTGTTAGTAATAATGTAATTTATTTACGTGTAACTAGATATTAAATTGTGGGAAGATGGGATAATAGTTCAGAAGGAACAGGAATACCTTTTGGAATCAATCCAAAAAAAATTAAATATATAATAATAGGTGGTTTTGTAGTCGTTGCTATTATTGTTTTATCGGTTTTTATTCCAAGATCAGGATTGAATGTAGAGATCCTCGAAAGAAGTGAAGCGATGCATTCTGTTAAAACAATAAGTGTGAAAGTAAACAATAATAATCCTCAAGAAATTAAAGATGTCATAGTACAATTTGGAGAGAACGGGAAAAGACATGAATATGGAAATATTGGACCGTTTGGGGCAATTTTCATAACTCCTGATCCAGATGAAATGAATTTTGATAAAGTGATTGTATCTGCTAATGGAGGAAGTATTCAAACCGTTAAATCAAGATAGAATGATATATTATGAGGAAATTAATGATCTCATTAGTAAAAATATGTTACTTTTTTTTTCCTTTATTCTTCTCATCGAATAAGGCAACCAGTTTTCACCATATGGAATATATTCCTCAACGGTAAATCCCTTACTTAATAAATCTATTTTTAATTTTTCACGAATTCCTTTTAAAAATTGAAAGTGTAAGATTTCTTTTTTTAAATTGGAAATTGAAAAAAGTTCGAGAGATTTCTGTATGAGGGTCGAATCATGTGTTGCAATTGCAAAAAATTGGTTTTCGATTAAACTTGTATCAAAAAAAAGTTTTAACATTTCATAATAATTATTATCTATTTCTGATTTTCTTTGAAAAGCATGTTCTTCATTTTCATGATAGGCACCTTTTACCAATCGTATATTGGCATTACATTGTAGAAGTTTAGCCATATCTGAATAACTTCTTTTTAAATATGACTGTAAAACAATACCTATCTGTTTAGTTTCATTCAACATATTTTGATAAATTGAAAGAGTAGGTTCAACATTTTCAAAAGATTCCATATCTATCCAAATAAAAATTTGATTTTTTTTTGCGAATGAAATAATTTCTAAGAGCTGATTTGAACAAAAATTAGTATCTATAGAGAGACCAATTTGAGTAGGTTTAATTGAAATTGATCCTTGAATATTTGCGATCCTCATTTTATCTATTAGATTTTTATATTCTATTACAGTTTTTTTTACAAAATTTTCATTTTTAAAATCCTCACCTAAATAATTAATTATACTTTTTATACCTCGTTCATTTGCATTCAATGCATAATTAACTGCGTCATCTATATTGTATCCTGCTATCCATTTTTTAGAGAGTTTGAAAAGAAGTTTTTCGAAAAGAAAAGAATTACTGTTATGGGATTGAGATAAATTAAAAACTCTATTTTCTCCCATAAGTCTAATTATATATGAGATCATTTTTTAAATTTATTAAATATAACTAAGATTCACAAATTGGTTAATTTAATTTTGAAATTAGATTTTTCTAATTTACCATTAGCAGACATTCTTTTATATTCATTTGTCGAATTATAGATAGAAAATAAATGTGTACTCAAATGAGCTCTGCAAAGAGAGGTGTAGCAACAGAGGAAATGCTCCAAGTTGCAAAAGATGAAGATATAGATATTAACTTCCTGATTACCAAAGTTGCTAATGGTTCTGTAATTATCCCTAGGAATATCGCCAGAAAACAAAAGATAAAAGTTGTTGGTATTGGAAAAGGGCTTAGAACTAAAGTTAATGTCAATATCGGTACTTCAACCTTATATCAAAATTTAGAAGAAGAAATCCTAAAAGCAAAGGTTGCTGTAAAATATGGCGGGGATACCATAATGGATCTTTCTGATGGTGGAAACTTAGATCTAATTAGGGAAAAACTTTTAAATGCAGCTCCCATCACCTTTGGTACTGTTCCAATTTATCAAGCATATGCTTATGGTGTTGAAAAATATAAAAACCCACTCAATATTTCTGAAGATGATTTTTTAAATGCTTTTGAAAAGCATGCAAAGGATGGAGTAGATTATACAACAATTCATTCCGGAATAACTAAAGAAATAGCAAAAAGAGTTTTAGAGGTAAAAAGACATGCAGGTATTGTTTCTAAAGGAGGGACCATAACAGCTGCCTGGATGTTGAAATATGAAAAGGAAAATCCATACTTTGAACATTTTGATTATATGTGTGAAATCGCAAAAAAATATGATGTAACCTTTAGTCTAGGAGATGCATTAAGACCTGGTTCTATATTAGATTCTCACGATGAATTACAAATTTCGGAAATGATAAATGTTGCTAGATTGGCAAAAAGAGCTCATGAAAAAAATATTCAGGTAATGATAGAAGGACCTGGACATGTACCCCTTAATGAAGTGGCTGCCAATGTAAGATTGGCCAAGTCACTAATCGGAGATATTCCTTATTACGTATTAGGGCCATTGGTTACGGATATAGCTGCTGGATATGATCATATTGCTAGTGCTATAGGAGCTGCAATATCGGCATCAGAAGGAGTTGATCTCTTATGTTATTTAACCCCCGCTGAACACCTAGCATTACCTAATGTTGAAGAGGTAAAAGAAGGACTAATAGCTTATAGAATCGCCGCTCATGCAGGCGATTTAGTTAAAATGAGAGAGAAGGCAATTAAATGGGATAGAGAAATCACAAAAGCAAGAAGAACTTTGAATTGGCAAAGACAAATAGAACTTTCTATTAATCCTGAAGAAGCTGAAAGAATTCATACTCGACAAGGACAACATGAAGGAAATAATGTACCTTGTACTATGTGTGGGGGAGCTTGTGTATATATAATGTTACCACAACAAAGGAAATACGATGAAAAAGAAGAAGAAATCGTTAGTGAAATAAAACAGCAAAAAGAACAATAATTTAAAACCCATTTTCTTAAAGTGCTAAGAAAAGTTAAGTAATTATGCCTCATTTCAATTTGCATGTTTGGAAAAACAAAGTGTAGATTATGTCATAAAGAAATAAGATTTGCTTTAAGACATTTAAAAAACGAACATCCAGATGAGTTTCAGAAAATTAACAAGCTAGATATGCCAAAGATAATGAAAAAGTACTTTATAGAATAAAAAAAAAGTTTCAAGAATACCAATATTTGAAGGTTAGAAAATCAGATTGAATAATCTTAATCTTCATTGATTCACTTGCCATCAAATATATTTCTTGTTTAACTATCTAATTATTTTGAAAATTTATTCTAATATTTTAAATTCTTTTTACATTGTCTCTAGATCGAAAATACCTAATGTTTCTTTTCGATTCAGAAAGAATTTATTAGGATTTATTGCTGTGTTTATTCAATAGTTAAAGATTAGAACAATACTTACTTTTTGTTAGCAATTAATTTAATTCC